>NZ_CP051500.1:1500000-1630535 GCF_016755635.1 Helicobacter pylori
TGAACACCATGGCATTGAGTTTGGTATCAAAATCCCCACGCTCCCTAATTACTTTTTCAAAGGCTCTACTACTATAAGGGCGAAAAAACAAGGCCCGCTAGAGAATGGCCAACCGACCACTATCACCGGAGCAGAAACCAATTTCAGCTTAACCCAAACCTTACGCCGTCAGTATTCTATGTATTTGCGTTATGTTTATACTTTTTAAGTTTGGTAGGGTTTTTAGGCAAGGATTAGGCAAGGCTTAGAGATGAAAGCTTGACGCTTTAAGCTTTCAAATCATCATTGATCTGTAACCATTCTGTGCTGTTTTCTACTTTTTTGATAAAATCATTAATAGCATAACAACATATATTAATATTGTCTTTGAATTGGGCAAATTCCGCATATTCTTTGGCGTCATCATGGATATTTGGAGCTACAAAAACACTAAATTTTTCTCTAATATCGGTGCTATTTTTAATCAATTCTTTTAAATGTCTGGCAATAGGTATCATTTCGCTTTGACTTCTATCTCTAATCAAGCTCACTTCTATATAACTTTGGGCTTTTGTGTCCATAGCTACAATATCAGGTTTGTTACCGCTTGCTGTGTATACGGGCAAGCCTTCATCATCGCTTTTATAATTGGGTATCACGCTTAAATTTTCAAAATGTTGTTTCAAGAAAATAGCGCTTAAAAATTCCAAGCGTAAAGGTTTATCAATGAGTCTTAAAAAACTATCTTTTGATTCTTGCTTGTTACAAGTAATGAGTAATTCTTGCTTGATAAAATCTTTAGTATAAGTGTTTGCTAGTTCATTCAATTTGCTTGATTTAACGCTCTCATCAGCACTGATTGGAGTAACACTAACAAGAAAGCTATCCACGATTGACATGTAGTTAAAAAAGGCGAGTTTGTTAGCTTGAGTGTCGTTTAAATAATCCCCTTTAAAAGCCTTATGGGTTTGTAAAATGTAATCTATTTTATTATTTTCATTAGTATTAATATCAATAAACCTACCATTACCACGCAATGAAATAAGTCCTGTAATACGCATTTTTCTAATGTATTCATCAACGGCTTCGTTAGCGATTTGGCTCATTTTAAATCGTGTTTTATTAACACTTTCTAAAAGTTTTAGGCATTTTTCATAGATAAATTCATCTGAGTAGCTGAATTCTGTCTTATTGATAGCAACAATTTCTTGTCTTAAATGAATAATGTAATCATAAAGCCCATTGGCGTTATCATCTTTCCAACAAAGTAAAATAGGGATTTCTTTGACAGATAGGGGGGCTAGATGGGCATTTTTGAGTCGTTTTAAAAGCGAGAGCAATAGTTTGAGGGGGTTGTTATGGTTTAAATTTTTTTTGTAAGGGTTTCCTACTTCATATTTAGACAGAGCGTTTAAAAATATAGCCCCAACTACGCTTTCATCAACGCTTTCTTTAAAAGCATCGTTTTCTTTATCGTAATAAGCAAGAATAAGCATCTTAGCGCTATCGCTGATGAGTATTTTCTCATATTTTGCATAGTAGCAAAAACCAAACTCACACATAAGCTTATACCAAGTGTCAAACCGACTTTCCCATCCATGCTCAAAGCCCATCTCTTTATGATTTTGTGGGGATATTTCTATAATGCACTCTAATTCTTCATCGCTAAAGATATATTCATTGGAGTCAAATTTTTCTTTCAATTCTTTATTTTGATTGATAGAAGTAGGTCTATAAAGCCTATGAGCCAAAACGGATTTGATAATTTGCATGATCGTTGAAGATTTAAGGATTTGATTTTCAAACTTTCCTAAAACAGCTAAAAATTGTCCTATTCTTTTAGGGTTTCGCATAGTGGTTGAAAAGCTTAAAATTTTTCGTGCCGGTTTTTTAGTCATAATAATTACCTATAATTAGTTACAAAGATTTCTTGACTATCTTCTTTAATAGTGTTGTCATTATAACTGATATAATTACTTTTGATATTAAAAATATAATATTTTTTAGCCCATTCTTTTAAAATAAAATTAGTCTCTCCCTTGTGATAAATAAGATTGGTTATACCAAATAAAACTCCCTTTTTATCTAGGCCATCTAAAACACCATATAAGGCTATCTCATTATCGCTATCCCATAACTTGTTGTATTCACTATTGGAGATTAAATAAGGGGGGTCAAAATAAACATAATCATCTTTTAAATAAGTGGTGTGGTTAAGGAAATCAATATAATCATCATTGTGAAAAATAATGGTGTTTTGTTGCATAAAATCTATGTAGTTTTTTAGGGCATTATAAACATTTTCATTAAAATCTACATTACCTACAGGTAAATTAAAAAGCCCTTTAGAATTAAATCTAATCATGTGATTAAACCCATAAATTAAAAGTAAATATAAATAGAGCATGTTGTTTTGATTGGAGTTAAAATCAGCCCTTAGTTTTTCATAAGCTAATTTATTGTATTTAGCGTAGTAAGTTTTTATATATTGTTTTTTTAATTCATCAGGGGCCGTAATCCCCTTAAAAGAGAAAGACAAGCCATAATGAATGATGATTTTAGACAATTCATCAAAAAGATCACAAGCATTGAACTTGCTTAAAGTTTTATGTAAATTGATAATATTAGTATCTATGTCATTAGCTAAGTATCTTTTAGCCTTAGTGTTTAAAAACACGCTACCCCCACCCACAAAAGGCTCAATAAATTGATTAATGTTATTTGGGAATAGTTTATTGAGTTGTGGCATGAGTTTATATTTATCCCCTACATAGAAAAAGGGAGAACGAATACCTTTTTTCAAGGTTTCACTTCCACTATAAATAAAAATTCTTTATGCTCTTTAAAATCAGTTTTTCCTGAATTAAAAAAACTATGAGCCTTTTCTTTAACGCTTAATTTTCCTTTTTGGCTTAAAATTTCCACTAAATCTTTAAAGCCTATTTTATTTTGCGAAGAGCTAGACTTAGAATTATAGGTATTATTATAAGTTAAAGCAATCCTTTTACAATCTAGTTTTTCAATTAAATCGCTCAATTCTTTCTTGGCATTAGAGCGACAATATTCGCTCATGTTCTCGCATGATGGCTTTAAAGCTGCTCCATAGAGTTTGGGTTTTTTCCACTGCACTAGGTTTTCATAGAGATGATAAAACCGGCTGTATTGCCTTGAATTGTATGGAGGGTCAATAAAGACTAAGTCTATTTTTAAGGTTTTAGCCAATTCGTTAGCGTTTTTTCTCTCTATCATGATATTTTTATCATGCTTTATAGGGCTAATAAGCTCAAAAATAAATCTATCTTGCAAAATCTCTTTTTTCCTATAAGATTCATAATGCCCTACCGTGTTAGCTATCTTATCCATTGAATAAATCAAGCTTGTTAATAAAATATCTTTATTTAATTTATCTAAATTCAAGCTTTCTATATGCTCTCTAATGCTACCGATTTTGACACAATCTTTATAGCTGAAAAATTTGTCGCTAAAATGTTGGCTAAAATAATTTTCTTCTAGCTTTAAAGCTTGAGTATAATATTCTTTCAGCTCTTCAAGCACCTTAAAATCAGCGTCTTGCCCCATAAAAAAAGCATGATAAATGATTTCATTAGAAAATAAAATATCATTTATAATAATGTTTTTAATGTTAGGAATAGTGGCAAATTGACCAGCTACTACCCCACTTCCGGCAAAAATATCGCACACGCTTTTAATATTATTTAATTTTAAATTCCCAAATACCCACTCTATAAGCTTGGTTTTTGAGCCGATATACCGGCGGTTTTTTAGATTAAATCTTTCCACTAGCCACCTTTAAACTAAGAGAATAAAACCACTTAGTAACATATAAGATTTAAAAATCACAATCTCTTATTAAGCTTTTTAAAATACCAAAGACTGAGGGATAAGAATACGAAAAAGGGCGATAGCACGCCTATTTCAGGAATGAGTATCCCTGAAATGCTGAACTTCCCTAAAGCAAAGAATAGCCCCCAAACAACGAGCGTGATAATGATAAACTTTAGCCCTAAAAGAGCCAGGTTTTCATAGCGGGCGAGACTGGGCGAAAAATAAGCGATTAAAACGCTTAAAAACGGCACAAAAAAGGGTAAAATCGCAAACACATACAAAAACGAGCGCACTTTTTTCGTGTCTGCGTTTTGGTGCACTAAAGCATGCAAGGATAAAAGAGCGTCTGTGATAGAAACCGCAGGCTTGTTTTGATAGATGGTGTCTAAAACTTTAGGGCGGAAATTTTTGAGCGTTTTAAAGGTTTCTAAACGCGTGGTGTTTAAAGCGTTTGCACCCAGTTCAAAACTTAAGGGCATTTCATAGATGGTAGTGTCATGCAAGATCCAATATTTGTCTTCAAAAAAAGCTTCTTTAGCTTCAGCATAAGATTCTAAAGTCTTATCTTTTAGGCGAAACACCTTGATATTTTGGGCTTTTTGCAATAAGGGGTTAATCTTATCAAAATACACGTAATCGTCATTATATTTCACTAACAAATGCTCTGAAACGCTCAAAGAATTGTCTTTATAGATCAAATTTTGCGTTTTCTCTTCCATATACACAAAAGGAGTCGCATTCAACCCCACATAAACGGCCGTGAAAAACAAGCTAATCAAAAAAATAGGGCTTAAAATCTGGCATTTGGAAAAGCCAATGGAGAGCAGGGCGGTGTATTGGTTGGACTTAATGAAGGCGATATAAAATAAAACCATCGCCAAAAGCAAGGAAATGGGCAAGGTGTAATTGAGCGCAAATAAAATGTCATAGGTGAAAAATAAGATGATCATGTTCGCAGAATCGGGCATTTTATCGGCGTATTTTAGGCTGTCAATGCCTACAAAAAACAATTCTAAAGCTAAAAGCACGATTAAAAAGTATTTGAAATAATACCACCCCACAAATCTAAACAAACGCATTTTAAGCCCCTAATTTTCTATTTTTAAAGGTTTTTTAAGCGTGAAACGATTTTGCATGGCGTTAAAATCATGGCTTTCTATAAAAAATTTTAAGGCGTTTTTGGCATGTTCAAACACAGCGTTTTTTAAAGGCTCTTCGTTTTTGTGGAATTTTGAAAGCACATGCTCAACCACGCCCATTCCTTTAGAAATCCCCACTCTCAAGCGATAATAAGAATTAGAACACAATAAATCAATGGATTTTAAGCCGTTATGCCCTCCATTCCCCCCACCATTTTTAAACCTCACAACGCCTAAATCCAAATCCAAGTCGTCATGGACAATTAAAAGCTCTTTAGTTTTGTAAAAATTTTTAGCGCTTAAAACGCTCTCGCCACTTAAATTCATGTAAGTTTGGGGCTTTAGGAAGATAAAATCCTTATAAACGCATAAACAAGCGTTGTGTTTGGGAGAAAAAGTGAAAGAAAGATCCAATTCGCTAACGAGCGAATCTAAAATATCAAAACCAGCGTTGTGTCTGGTGTGAGCGTAACGCAAAGTAGGATTGCCTAAACCTACTAAAAGCGTCATAACCTAAAATCACTTCGCTTTAATCACACCGATCACAGCGATAGAATCATGATCTAAGATCTTCACATTTTCGTGTTTTTCTAAATCGCGCACCAAAACGGACTCATTCACGTCTAAAGGGGCTACATCCACTAAATAGTGATCGGGCAAATACTCTGGAGTGCATTCCACGCTGATACGCTTTTTAGAGAGCATCAAAATCCCTTTATTTTTCAAGCCCACTGGAGTGCCTTGGTGTTTAACAGGGACTTTAAACTTAGACTTCACGCCCTTAGTAACAGCGAGTAAATCCACATGGATAAGCTCGTTAGTAACAGGGTTTTTTTGGTATTCTTGAACCACGACTTCAAAAGTCTTATCCCCTAATTTCACCGGAAAAATCAAATGCTTTTTTTCCTTAAGGTATTTAATGAAAGGGTTTAATTTGAACGCACCATTCACATTTTCAATACCCTTTCCATAAACATTTGCGATTAGATAGCCATCTTTTTTTAAAGCTTTAGCGTTAGCTTTAGTAATACTCTCTCTAATAACGCCTTCTAACATGTCAATCCTTTAAAATAAAATAAGGGCTTATTCTATCCAAAAAACCCTTAAAAATCAAAAACTGCTTAAAAGCTTTTCAAAGGATTGTTTGAACGCTATCAAGCCTTCTTTAAGGAGTTTTTGAGCGGTGTTTTCCAAATCAATGTTGTGCGTTTTTAATTCTTTTTTGAACGCTTCAATTTTTGCACTTTTTAAAGGGGTTTGATACTCGGTGTTTGGGTCAAGCAAATAAGCGTTTAAAGCCTCTAGGGGGGCTGTATTGATAGAGTTTTTAAAACACAGCGCTTTAATGTAATAATCTTTGGCTAAAGAATTGGATTTAACGCCGGTGGATGCAAAAAGGGTGCTTATTAGCGTATTAGCATGCTGACTGATTTGATAATAGCACTCGGTAGCGTTGATAATCCCGCTTTTAGCTTGCAAGTTTTTTGGCACTAAAGGATCTATTTCTTTGTCAAATCGTGAAACAAACACGCTAATGACCGCTCTTTTTTGCGCTTCTTTGGCTAAGATTTGAGCGGTTTTGTTAGCGATTTTAGGCGAAAAGACTAAAGTTACATTAATAGGAATAGAGGCTTGAGTTAAAGCGCTAACCACTTCAAGCCCGCTCTCACTCGCCGGGACTTTAATCATCACATTAGGGCGGTTTAATGTTTTGAATAAGCGCTTGGCTTCATCAATGCTTTTAGGGGCATCATCTTCTAAAAAAGGGTCAATTTCTAGGCTAATGTAGCCATTGTTAGGGTCTTTTTCATATAAAGGCATCAACGCGCTAGAGGCTTGTAAAATATCCTTTAACGCCAAAGTTTCATAAATTTCTTTAGCTTTTTTGCCTTTGAGTTTAGCGATTTCATCTTGATAAAACGCACTTTTGGTGATCGCTTCACAAAACAAACTAGGGTTACTCGTCGCCCCACAAATAGCCCCCTTATTGATGAGCTTTAAAAAGTCGTTTTCTAAAAAATCTCTTTCTATAAAATCGCACCACAAACTGAATTCTTGCATGTTTTATCCTTGTTTTAAATGTTGGTAATAGCTTTTAACGATCTCTTGGTCGCTAAAAAAAATCGTTTTGTCTTTAAAGATTTGAGTGTTTTCATCGCCCTTGCCTAAAATCAATAACACCTCATCGTCTTTTAAATTTTCTAAAGCGTTTAAAATGGCTTTTTTTCGGTCTTTTTCTACAATGACTTTAGAAGAATCATTGATGCCTTTTAAAATATCCTTGATAATGTCTTCTTCGTTTTCGCTTCTGGGGTTGTCTGAAGTTAAGATGATTTGATGCGCGTAACAACTCGCTATCGCTCCCATTTTAGGGCGCTTGGTTTTATCCCTATCACCCCCTGCCCCAAAAAGAGCGGTGATTTTTTGATTTTTAAAGCTTTCAAAGACTTGTTGCATGCCGTCTGTGGTGTGGGCAAAATCCACAACCACTAAAGGTTTAGAATGCACAATTTCCAAACGCCCCTTCACCCCATAAAAGTTTTCTAATAACGGCGCGATTGCTTCTAGCGGTAATTGAGTGAGTAATTTGACCCCTAAAACGCCCGCTAAAATATTATAAAGGTTGTAACGCCCTAAAAGGGGGGAATGCATAAGGGCGATTTCTTTAAGATTAGGATCTCTTAAATCTTGTTGGTAGCATAAAGACGCGCTAATAAAGGGGTTGAGCGAAAAGGCTTGAATGTTTAAATGCGCTTTTTTATCTAGCGCGTAAGTGTGCGCGTTAATGGGGTTAAAAAGGGCGTTTGTTTCATCTCTGTTGATCACTTTCAAGCCCTCATCTTTAAAAAAGCTGTTTTTAGCGTCTCTGTAATTTTCTATATTTTGATGGAAATCTAAATGATCGCTTGTGATATTGGTTAAGATTTTAAGAGCAAAATCAAGCCCAGCGATGCGCTTTTGGACAATCGCATGGGAGCTCACTTCCATGATAAAGTATTCACACCCCAAACGAATCGCTTCTTCTAAATCGCTATAAAGCTCTAAAAGGGTGGGCGTGGTCAAGCCCTTTTCTTTGATGCGTTCATCGTTAATAAAAAACCCCCTTGTGCCTAAAAGAGCGGTCTTTTTATTCAAATCTAAGAGCAAGGAATACATCAAGCTCGCTGTGGTCGTTTTACCATTAGTGCCAGTAATTCCTACAATTTTAATCTTAAAATCAAAGTAGTTTTTAAGCTCGTTAAAATCTAAAATAGCCAGGTTTTTTTCTGCAATTAAAGGAGAGTATTTTTCATTTAAAGGCGTTTTGACAAAAAGGATTTCTTTGGGGTTTTCTAAAACTTCATGCGTGTTATCGCTTAAAAAAGAATAGGCGTGGTTTTGATAAGTCAAGGTTTTTTTAAGCTTCATTCTTTAAGCCTTATTGGATTTGAGGGCGTCTTCTAAAAGAGAACGCAAAAATTTATCGTAAATAAAAGAATCTTCATGCATGTTTTCAATGTAATTGATTGCTAATTCGTAATAGCCATAGTGGTTCAATTCTTTCAAAAATTCATAAAAATCCTCTTTATTGTCAAAAATCACCCTAGAGCTGAACATCAAATCCTCAAACGCTTCCTTAAAGCCGCGCTCCAAGCTCAAGCGTTTGAAATCCGCATACAAAATGCCGTTCAACTCCTCGCCTTTTTGAGAAATTTGAGCATCAATCTTTTCAGTCATTTGGTTCAATCCCTCATCAAAAGAAGCGATCAAATTGATGATTTGCTCTTCAGCCTGGTTTTTTAAACTCCGTTTTTGCATAGCGATCAAGCTTTGATACAATTCATAAAAGCTATGGGCTTCTTTAGGGAAATCTTTAGCGATGTCGCTTAATAACGCCCCCACTTTGGCTTTTTGGTTGTCTTTATCCAAAAACAACACTTCAGAAAAAAGGCGTAACGCTTCAGCGTAATGGGCTTGCTTGAACGCTAAAAAGCCATCTTTAATCAACGCGCGCTTTTTAAATTCATAATCAAACTTTTGCATGCCTATAATCCTTAAAGCTTATCAAACTCCTTAGCGTTTTCTAAGCACACCACTTCTAAATTGGGGTGAATGTCCATTTTAAGCTGCCTTTCAATGACATTTTTTAAAGTGATTTTACTGCTAGAGCAAGTCTTACACGCTCCCTCTAAAGCCACATAAATTTTCATGCTTTTCACCCCTAGCACTTCAATATTGCCGCCATCTTTGAGCAAGTAAGGGCGGATTTTTTCTATTACAATACGCACCGGTTTTTGTAAATCTTCATCGCTAAATTCTATCATTTTTAAAAACCTTATTTTTAAAATTTTACTTTAAGATACCATATAATGAGCCATTTTTATCAAACAACGCTTTTTAAGAGTGGCTCAAGGGCTAATTGGATAGAATAGAGCCACTATTAGAATAAGGTTTTTATGACGATATGGAAATTAAAAACATCAAAGAGTTTGAAAAAGCTTCCAAAAAACTCCAAAAAGACACTTTAAAGATCGCTCTCGCTCTTTTGTTCCTCATCGGTGCCGCTTTGCTCGCTCTCATTTTTGGGCAGGCTAATTCTAAGGGATTGTTGCTCATTTTTGCGGCCGTGATTGGGGGCTATATGGCGATGAATATTGGCGCGAATGATGTGTCTAACAATGTCGGCCCTGCTGTAGGCTCTAAAGCCATTAGCATGGGTGGGGCGATTTTGATTGCTGCGATTTGCGAAATGCTTGGAGCGATCATTGCTGGGGGGGAAGTGGTTTCTACGATTAAGGGCCGTATCGTTTCGCCTGAATTTATTAATGATGCGCATGTTTTCATCAATGTCATGTTGGCTAGCTTACTCAGTGGGGCGTTGTGGTTGCATGTAGCGACTTTAATTGGTGCTCCTGTTTCCACTTCACACTCTGTAGTGGGGGGGATTATGGGGGCTGGAATGGCAGCAGCTGGAATGTCTGCTGTCAATTGGCATTTTTTATCAGGCATTGTGGCCAGTTGGGTAATCTCGCCTTTAATGGGGGCTTTGATAGCCATGTTTTTTTTAATGCTCATTAAAAAGACTATCGCTTATAAAGAAGATAAAAAGAGCGCGGCTTTAAAGGTCGTGCCTTATTTGGTAGCGTTGATGAGCTTAACCTTTAGCTGGTATTTGATGGTTAAGGTTTTAAAACGCCTCTATGCGCTGAATTTTGAAATCCAGCTGGCTTGCGGTTGTATCCTTGCGCTTTTAATCTTTATCCTTTTTAAAAGATTTGTGTTAAAGAAAGCCCCGCAATTAGAAAACAGCCATGAAAGCATTAATGAGCTTTTTAATGTCCCTTTGATTTTTGCTGCTGCGCTTTTAAGCTTTGCACATGGGGCTAATGATGTGGCTAACGCTATAGGCCCTTTAGCGGCGATCAGTCAAACTTTAGAAGATGCAAATAGCCCTATAGGGAATACTTTAAGCTCTGTGCCGTTGTGGATTATGGTAGTGGGGGCAGCTGGGATTGCTTTAGGCTTGAGTTTGTATGGGCCAAAGCTCATTAAAACGGTGGGGTCTGAAATCACAGAATTAGACAAAATGCAAGCTTTTTGCATCGCGCTTTCTGCAGTCATCACCGTGCTTTTAGCCTCTCAATTAGGCTTGCCTGTGAGCTCTACGCATATTGTGGTGGGTGCGGTGTTTGGGGTGGGCTTTTTAAGGGAGCGCTTAAGAGAGCAATCAAGAAGGCGTTTTGCTAGGATCAGAGATAATATTGTAGCGGCGCACTTTGGGGAAGATTTAGAAGAAATTGAAGGCTTTTTAGAGCGCTTTGATAAAGCCAATTTGAAAGAAAAATCGCTCATGCTAGAGAGCTTGAAAAAAAGCAAGAACACCGCCATCGCTTTGGAATTGAAAAAGAAAGAAAAAAAGTCGCTTAAAAAAGTGTATAAAGAAGAAGTGATCAAACGCTCCATTTTAAAAAAGATTGTTACCGCTTGGCTTGTAACCGTGCCGGTTTCTGCGTTTTTGGGGGCGCTTCTTTTTGTGGCTCTTGGTTTTATAGAAAAGTATTTCTAGGGTTTTTAAAGGCTTGATTTTTAAAGTTAGGCTTAATCTTTTATGTTAAAATTCTAAGATTTTATATTTATTTTATATTTATCGTTAGGTTTTAGGTTTAAATCATGGGGAGGAATCAAGGAGCTTATTTGGATCCGTCTGAATCGATTTTGATGTTGATGGTTGCTTTTTTATTGGTGCTGTTGAACGCTTTTTTTGTGCTTTCAGAGTTTGCCCTTGTGAAAGTGCGTAAAACCCGCTTAGAAGAGCTGGTTAAAATCGGTAATTCCAACGCTAAACTCGCTTTAAAGATGAGTCAAAGACTAGACACTTATTTGAGCGCCACGCAGTTAGGCATCACCCTTTCTTCATTAGCTTTAGGCTGGGTGGGTGAGCCCGCTATCGCAAAATTGTTAGCCGCGCTGTTTGAGTCTATGGATTTGAGAGAAAATCCTATTTTTATCCATTCAATGAGCGTGGTCATAGCGTTTTTAAGCATCACTTTTTTGCATGTCGTGTTGGGCGAGATTGTGCCTAAATCTTTAGCGATCGCTAAATCTGAAAAAGCCGCTCTTTTTGCCGCGCGCCCTTTGCATGTGTTTTGGGTGGTGTTTTATCCGGTGGTGCGTTTGTTTGATGTGATCGCTCATTTTTTTTTGAAAAAGATGGGCGTCAATCCTAAAGAACATGACGGCATGCATTCTGAAGAAGAGTTAAAAATCATTGTGGGCGAGAGTTTGAGAGAGGGCATCATTGATTCGGTGGAGGGGGAAATCATTAAAAACGCGGTGGATTTTTCTGACACGAGCGCTAAAGAAATCATGACCCCACGAAAAGACATGGTGTGTTTGGACGAAGAAAACAGCTATGAAGAAAATATAGACATTGTTTTAAAAAGCCACTTCACGCGCTACCCTTATTGCAAGGGTTCTAAGGATAATATTATTGGCATGGTGCATATTAGGGACTTGCTTTCTCGCTCTATTTTTACTCCCAAAATGCATGATTTCAATCAAATCGTTAGGAAAATGATTATCGTCCCTGAGAGCGCTTCCATTTCTCAAATCCTTATTAAAATGAAAAAAGAGCAAATCCATACCGCTTTGGTGATTGATGAATACGGCGGCACGGCCGGGTTGCTCACTATGGAAGACATTATTGAAGAGATCATGGGCGAGATTAGCGACGAATACGATTTGAAACAAGAGGGCGTGAACAAGCTTGAAGAGGGCGTGTTTGAATTAGAGGGCATGCTGGATTTAGAGAGCGTAGAAGAAGTGCTTCGCATTGAATTTGACAAAGAATGCGAGCAGGTAACGCTTGGGGGCTATGTTTTTAGCTTGTTAGAGCGCATGCCTATGGAGGGAGATACAATCGTTTCGCATGGGTATTCTTTTGAAGTGTTAAGCGTGGATGGGGCCAGGATAAAACGCTTAAAAGCGGTTAAACAAGATCAGGGAGAAAATGAAGCATGAAAAAAACAACCCTCTTTGTATTGGGCTTATTATTCAATAGCTCTTTAAGCGCTGTTGATGGAGTTCCTAAAACCGAGCCTTCTTCTTTGAATTTGGCTGAAGACAGCCTACCTTTGAACCACCCTAACGCCCAAAAACTCTCTTTAAAAAACGCATGGAATAGGGTGTTATCCAACCATGAAGGCTTGCATGCGCAAGAATACGCCATTAAAAGAGCGAGTAAAATGAAATTAGCGGCTAAGCTTTCTTTTTTGCCTCAAATTGATTTGAGCGCTTTTTATGTGTACCTCTCTAACCCCATTAAAATGGATTTTGCCAGCCAAAAACAACCGGGCGTGCAAAAAGCCACCAACCAGATCCATCAAGGCTTGCAAAACATTCAGCAAAATATCCCCCCTCAAGTATTAACCCCTCAAATCCAAGCGGGCATGCAAGGGGTGATGCAAGGTTTTGGGGCTTTGAGTAGCACTTTAGAAGCCCCCTTATTGTTTTCTAAGCAAAATGTGGTGATTGGGGCTTTGAGCATTATTTATCCCCTTTATATGGGTGGGGCAAGATTCACGATGGTGCGCATTGCGGATTTGATGCAAAAAGACGCTAATGAAGTGTATCGCTTGAAAAAGCTTTCCACTTTTCAAGAGCTTGTGAGCGTGTATTATGGCATGGTGTTAAACGCAGAAGTGGCTGAAACTTTAGAAGAGGTGGAAAAAGGCCATTATAAGCATTTCCAAAACGCTTTAAAAATGCAAAAAGTGGGGCAAATCGCTAGGGTAGAAACCTTAGGCGCTCAAGTGGCTTATGATAAGGCCCATATCGCTAGCGTTAAGGCTAAAGACGTGTTAGAAGTTTCGCAGCTCTCGTTCAATTCCATTTTATCTAGCAAGGACGATCTAGCGCCTTCAAGCAAATTAGAGATCCACACCGAGAAAAATCTGCCCGATTTGAGCTTTTTTGTCTCTTCCACGCTCAATTCTTACCCGGCTTTAAAGACTTTAGAAAATCAGGTTCAAATTTCTAAAGAAAACACCAAACTACAGATCGCTAAATTCTTGCCCCAAGTGAGTTTTTTTGGCTCTTATCTCATGAAACAAAACAATTCGGTGTTTGAAGACATGATCCCTAGTTGGTTTGTGGGCGTAGCCGGGCGCATGCCTATTCTTTCTCCCACAGGGCGTATCCAAAAATACCAAGCGAGCAAATTAGCCGAGTTGCAAGTGAGTAGCGAACAAATCCAGGCTAAAAAAAACATGGAATTGTTAGTGAATAAGACTTATAAAGAGACGCTTTCTTATTTGAAAGAATACAAAAGCCTGCTTTCTAGCGTGGAATTAGCCAAGGAAAATCTAAAACTCCAAGAGCAGGCTTTTTTACAAGGCTTAAGCACGAACGCCCAAGTCATTGATGCGAGGAACACGCTTTCTTCTATCATCGTGGAGCAAAAAAGCGTGGCTTATAAATACATTGTTTCATTAGCGAATTTAATGGCGTTAAGCGATCATATTGATTTATTTTATGAATTTGTTTATTAAAGGAAAAAATCATGTCAAATAGCATGTTGGATAAAAATAAAGCGATTCTTACAGGGGGTGGGGCTTTATTATTAGGGCTAATCGTGCTTTTTTATTTAGCCTATCGCCCTAAGGCTGAAGTGTTGCAAGGGTTTTTGGAGGCCAGAGAATACAGCGTGAGCTCCAAAGTCCCTGGCCGCATTGAAAAGGTGTTTGTCAAAAAAGGCGATCACATTAAAAAGGGCGATTTGGTTTTTAGCATTTCTAGCCCTGAATTAGAAGCCAAGCTCGCTCAAGCTGAAGCCGGGCATAAAGCCGCTAAAGCGCTTAGTGATGAAGTCAAAAGAGGCTCAAGAGATGAAACGATCAATTCTGCAAGAGATATTTGGCAAGCGGCAAAATCTCAAGCGACTTTAGCCAAAGAGACTTATAAGCGCGTTCAGGATTTGTATGATAATGGCGTGGCGAGTTTGCAAAAGCGCGATGAAGCCTATGCGGCTTATGAAAGCACTAAATACAACGAGAGCGCGGCTTACCAAAAGTATAAAATGGCTTTAGGGGGGGCGAGCTCTGAAAGCAAGATTGCCGCTAAGGCTAAAGAGAGCGCGGCTTTAGGGCAAGTGAATGAAGTGGAGTCTTATTTAAAAGATGTCAAAGCTACAGCCCCAATTGATGGGGAAGTGAGTAATGTGCTTTTAAGCGGTGGCGAGCTTAGCCCGAAAGGCTTTCCTGTGGTTTTAATGATAGATTTAAAGGATAGTTGGTTAAAAATCAGCGTTCCTGAAAAGTATTTGACTCAATTTGAAGTGGGCAAGGAATTTGAAGGTTATATCCCGGCGTTGAAAAAAAGCGCGAAATTCAGGGTCAAATATTTGAGCGTGATGGGGGATTTTGCGACCTGGAAAGCGACAAATAATTCCAACACTTACGACATGAAAAGCTATGAAGTGGAGGCCATACCCTTAGAAAAGCTGGAAAATTTTAGGGTAGGGATGAGCGTGTTAGTTACCATTAAGCCTTGAGAAAGGATTGTTTTGTTCAGATTGATAAGCGCATGGGTTTTACAAGACAAGTTCTTGTTTATCGTGTGTTTTATATTGCCTTTTTGTTTAGGGGTTTTAGGCACGCAAATCTTTAAACAAGAAATCCCAAGACAGCTCCCTATTGTGGTGGTGGATTGGGATAAGACCACTACAAGCCATCAGGTAGCGTTTGAATTGGGCGCAACGAGCGCGGTTGAAATCAAATACCAAGTGGCCAGCCTTTTAGAGGCCAAACGCTTTTTAAACTCCGCTGAAGCGTATGGGGCGTTAGTTTTGCCTAAAGGTTTAGAGAAAAAAATCAAAATGGGGCGAAAGGTGGATTTGCCCTTTTATTATAACGCTGAATATGTTTTAGTGGGGAAAACGCTCAAAAACGCCTTCTTACAAACCGCTTTGACTTTAGACGCTAAAACCTTAGCCACCAAAGCTTTAGTGCGAGATTCCAATTTGATTTCGGCTAAAGCCCAAGCAATGCCCATCATTCTCCAATTGCATGCCCTATACAATGAAGAAAACAATTACACGCAATACCTTTTAAGCGTGATGCTGCCTTGCATGTGGCTTATTTTCATTGCGATTGGCATGCTCAATTTCATTCAAAAAACCTCTAACATGCACGAGCTTTTAATCAGTATTTTAGCGAATGTGTGCGTGTTTAGTTTTTGGGGGATGGGTATGGCGTTTTATTTTAATTTCATTGGCATGCAGGGGAATTATGCGCATTTGTTGTTGGTTTTTTTGGCGGTAGTTTTAATGGCGCTCATCATGAGCGGGTTTGTGGTGCTAGTTTATGGCATTTCAAAAAGCGTTATTGAAACCGCTGGCGCGATTGGGGTCTATACCGCTCCAAGCTTTGCGTTTGCTGGGGTTACTTACCCGCAAAACAACATGGAAATTTTTGGGGATTTTTGGAGCCATTGCTTGCCTATTAGCCATTTTATGAAGTTCTTTTTACAAGAGGCTTATTATAAGACGAATTTTACCGAGTCTTTAAATTCTTTAATGCCGCTTGTGTTTTTTTTAATCTTTTTAGCTTTAGGGCTTTTGATTTTTTATTTTTCTTTTAAAAAAGATAAGGCTAGCGCATGAATTTTTTTAAAATCCTTTTAATGGAATTAAGGGCTATTGTTTCTCATAAGGGCGTTTTGTTAATCCTTATAGGCGCTCCTTTAATCTATGGCTTATTATACCCTTTGCCTTATTTGAAAGACATCGTAACGCAGCAAAAAATCGCCCTTGTAGATGAAGACAATTCCTTCCTTTCTAGGCAATTAGCCTTCATGGTGCAAAGCTCCAACGAGTTAGAAATCGCTTTTTTTAGCCCCTCTATGCTGGAAGCCAAAAAGCTTTTAAAAGAAGAAAAAATTTATGGGATCTTGCATATCCCTTCGCATTTTGAAGCCAATATCCATAAGCAAGTGCCTGTAACGATAGATTTTTATGCGAATTCCAATTACTTTTTGATTTATGGTGCGTTAGCGAATGCGGTGGTGGAGAGCATCAACGCTTTAAATGATGAAATAAGGTTCAAACGCAACGCCCAAATAGAAGAAGCTGAATTAGGGACAGACGGGATTAAGATTAAGCCTATCGCTTTGTATAACCCTAGTGAGGGGTATTTGAATTACGCGCTCTCTAGCGTGTTTATTTTCATCTTGCACCAGGTGATGCTCATTGCAAGCAGCATGTTTACTAGCTCTAGGCGTTTGGAATTGGCCCTTTTAGACAAGAAACAAATCGCTTTAAGGCTGTGCGCAAGACTCTTGGTGTTTATGGCAGCGTTTAGCGTTTTTATTTTATGGTATTTTGGGGCGCTGTTTTCTTTTTATGGGATCGAACGGCATGGAAGTGCTTTAATGGTGTTTTTGAATAGTTTGATTTTCATGCTTGCAACCTTGAGTTTGGGGTCGTTTTTAGGCGCATGGATCAAAAATGAAGCCCACACCACTCAAATCGTTTTAATCTCTTCTTTGCCCTTGATTTTTATGATGGGTTTTGTGTGGCCTTTTGAATCCTTGCCCTCTTATTTACAGGTTTTCGTTCAAATAGTGCCAGCTTATCATGGGATCAGTTTATTAGGGCGATTGAATCAAATGCATGCGGAATTTATAGATGTGTCTGTCCATTTTTATGCACTTATTGTGATTTTTATTGCGAGTTTTATAGGGTGCGTATTCAAACTCAGCTCTTTAAAGAAAGCTTGTGAAAACGCTTAAAAATCTCATCGCTTCCAAGCACCAAACTAAAGCGTCTCGCTTTTTAGGCTATCTCATGCCCTTTAGCGATTTTGAAAAAACCCTCACGGCTTTGAAAAAAGAGCATTTTAAAGCCGCACATTTTGTAACGGCGTTCCGCTATTCTTTAGAGGGCAAAATCACGGAGGGTTTTAGCGATGATGGCGAGCCTAAAGGGAGTTCAGGCATGCCTGTGCTTAGCGTTTTGAGGCGAAAGGATTTAATCAATATAGGATTAGTGAGCGTGCGTTATTTTGGAGGCACGCTTTTAGGGGTGGGGGGCTTGATGAAGGCTTATGCCACTAGCGCGTTATTGTGCGTAGAAAACGCTCAAAAAGAAAACGCTTTGAAGGATTTTGTGGAGTTAGAAACTTTAAGCGCTCATTATTCTTACAAAGAATTAGACGCTCTTCAGCGTGAAATTAAGAAATTTAGCTTACAATTAAGCAAAAAGAATTTTTCAAACCAAAGCGTGGAAGTGGAAATCAGCGGCGAAAGAGAAAATTTGCAAGCGTTTTTACAACAAAATAAAATAAATTAGGGAGAGTGGTATGGGATTTTTGAATGGGTATTTTTTATGGGTTAAGGCTTTCCATGTGATAGCGGTCATTTCGTGGATGGCGGCGTTATTTTATTTGCCGCGCCTTTTTGTCTATCATGCAGAAAACGCGCATAAAAAAGAGTTTGTAGGAGTGGTTAAAATCCAAGAAAAAAAGCTTTATTTCTTTATCGCTTCACCAGCTATGGGTTTCACGCTTATTACAGGGATTTTAATGCTGTTGATAGAGCCCACGCTCTTTAAAAGTGGGAGTTGGTTGCATGCTAAATTGGCTTTAGTGATCTTACTTTTAGCCTATCATTTTTATTGTAAGAAATGCATGCGCGAGTTGGAAAAAGACCCCACAAGAAGAAACGCAAGGTTCTATCGTGTGTTTAATGAAATACCCACGATTTTAATGATTCTCATTGTGATTTTAGTGGTTGTCAAGCCTTTTTAAAGACAAGCCATGAAAAAAGAAAAGTCATGAAGAAAGAAAAGCACCTCAAGCAAGAAAAAATCATCAACATGTTTGATGATATAGCCAGCTCTTACGATCAAGCCAACCGCTTGATGAGTTTTGGCTTAGACGTTAAATGGCGAGAAAGGGCTTGCGAGCATGCGTTTTTGTTTTTGGAGAATAAGAAAGCGTTAAGGCTTGTGGATGTGGCATGCGGGACAGGGGATATGCTCATAGCTTGGCAAAAAAGCGCTCTCAATTGCGGCATAGAGTTTAAGGAATGTTTGGGGATTGATCCTTCTAATAACATGCTTGAATTGGCCATTAAAAAATGTGAAGAGCTTGAAAACAAAATTTCTTTCATTCAGGCTCAAGCCAAAGATTTAAAGGGCGTTGAAAATAACAGCGTGGATATCCTTTCCATTGCGTATGGCTTGCGTAATATCGTGGAAAGACAAGAAGCTTTAAAAGAGTTTTTTAGGGTGTTAAAACCCAGGGGCGTTTTAGTGATTTTAGAATTTTTAAAAAAAGACAACCCCACATGGCTGGATAAAATCTCAGGGTTTTACACGAATAAGGTTTTGCCTTTAGTGGGAGGGGCTATCAGTAAGAATTATGGCGCTTATTCTTATTTACCGCAATCCATTGAGGGGTTTTTGAGTTTAGAAGGTTTGAAATTTGAATTAAAAAACGCAGGGTTTGAGATTTTAAGGACTGAAGATTCTATCGCTCAAATTTCAACGACCATGCTTGTTAAAAAAAGCTAAAGGAATGTCATGCAAGATGAATTATTTGAAACCGAAAAAGCCCCCCCAAAAAACACTAGAAACACTAAAAACGCCCCTAAAAAAAGTTTTGAAGAGCATGTTCATTCCCTAGAGCAAGCCATAGATCGCTTGAATGATCCCAATTTATCCTTAAAAGACGGGATGGATTTGTATAAAACGGCCATGCAAGAGTTGTTTTTGGCTCAAAAGCTTTTAGAAAACGCTTATTTAGAGCATGAAAAACTCCAAACGACAGACAAAAAGGCTTAAAGCATGCGAGTGTTTGCCTTACAGCTAGAGTTTTTTAAAGAGAATCTCATGCAATCTTTATTCAACTCCATACCCAAGCAAAGCGTGGTGGTGTTGCCTGAATATGTGATCAACCCCTTTTTCCACCATAACATGGGATTGGATGTGAATGAGATTAACGCGCAGTCTGCGCGAGCGATGGAGTTTTTGTCTCAAAAATGCGAAGAATCAGACTTGATCATTTCAGCCCCGGTGCTTTTAGAAGAATATTCTAAAATCTATAAAAAAATCGCCCTCATTTCTAAAGAAAATATCCAGTATTACACCCAACAACGCCTAATCCCCTATCCTCACTGGGATGAAGAGAGCTTTTTTGACAATGAGAAAAGCGCTTTTAAAGAATTGCTCGTGTTTGAAAGAGACGGCTTAAGAATCGCTCCTTTGTTTGGCTTTGAAGCGCATTTTGATGAAATATGGGTTCAAGCTAAAAATCAGGGCGTGGATGTGGTGCTTTTAAGCAGCGTGGCCACTTTTGAATCCAATGAAAGGTGGCGGCTTTTGTGCCAGATGCGCGCTTTTTGCGCTTCTTGCGTGGTGGTTAGGGCTAATAGGATCGGAGCGTATCGCCAAATCCTTGTAGAAGAAAATCAAAAAAACGAATTTTTGTGGAAATTTTATGGGGATAGTTTTGTGGCCTTGCCTAATGGCACTATTGAAGATTCTTTAGAGGGTAAAATGGGGGCTTTGAACGCTCAAATAGATAAAAACGATATAGACGAATGGGCTAAATTGTGGCATTTTAGAACGATTAAAGAGGGTTGAATGATTGATAGAAAACTTTTGTTGCAAGATTTTGATAAGGTGGCTCTTTCTTTAAAAAAGCGTAATAATGCGATGGATGATGAATTGGAGCGTTTGCGCGAAGTCATCACGTATTATAAAAAGCGACTCATTGAATTAGAAGGCTTGCAAGCCTTTCAAAACAAGGTTTCTAAAGAATTTGGTATCAAGATGGCTCAAAAAGTGGATACAAGCGATCTCAAAAAAGAGCTAGAAAACAATAAAATCAAATTGAATGAGCTTTCCAAAAGCGTGGGCGAATTGGAGCAACAAATTGATTTGAAGCTTTCCATAATCCCTAATCTAGTGGATGAAAAAACCCCTTTAGGTGCGAATGAAGAAGACAATATAGAAATTAAAAAAATCTTAACCCCAAGGGTTTTTACTTTTAAACCCAAAGAGCATTTTGAACTCGCTCAAAAAAACGGCTGGATTGATTTTGAAAGCGGCGTGAAACTCGCCAAAAGCCGTTTTTCTGTCATTAGGGGTTTTGGGGCTAAAATTTATCGCGCGCTCATTCATTTAATGTTGGATTTTAATGAAAAAAATGGCTTTGAAATCATCTACACGCCGGCGTTGGTGAATGAAAAAATGCTTTTTGGGACCGGGCAATTGCCCAAATTCAAAGAAGATGTTTTCAAAATAGAAAATGAAAATTTGTATCTGATCCCCACCGCTGAAGTAACGCTCACTAATCTATACAACGACACGATTGTTAGCGTTGAAAAACTCCCTATTAAAATGACCGCGCACACGCCTTGTTTTAGGAGCGAAGCAGGGAGTGCGGGCAAGGACACAAGAGGGATGATAAGACAGCACCAGTTTGATAAAGTGGAGCTAGTGGCTATCACGCACCCTAAAGAAAGCGATGCCATGCAAGAGCATATGCTAGAGAGCGCGAGCGAAATTTTAAAGGCTTTGGAATTACCGCACCGGTTTGTGCAATTGTGTAGCGCGGATTTAGGCTTTAGCGCAAGCAACACGATAGACATTGAAGTGTGGTTGCCTGGGCAAAATTGCTACCGAGAAATCAGCTCCGTGTCTAACACGAGGGATTTTCAAGCCAGGCGCGCCAAAATCCGCTTCAAAGAAAATCAAAAAAACCAGTTAGCGCACACCTTAAACGGCTCTTCTTTAGCGGTAGGCAGGACGATGGTCGCTTTAATGGAAAACCACCAGCAAGCGGATGGGAGCATCCATATTCCTAAGGCGTTAGAAAAATACCTTTAAGGCTAGTTTGTGCTGAATGAAGAGCAAAATTCATTAGAAGAGAAAGGGGGCGAAAACAAAAACGAAAAAGAAACCCCCTTAAAGGGCATTCATTCTAAAATCCCCTCTTTGAAGCAGGCTTTGGAGCAGACGATTAATAAAATCAAAAGCTCTAAAGAGTTTTTTAAACAGATTTTACACAATAAAAAAAAGCTTTATATCGCGCTTGGAATATTGCTTTCACTCATCGCGCTCATTGTAATTTTGAGCTTGTTATTAGGGCATAAAAAAGAAAATAAACAAACTTCTTTACAAACTAATACCGCCACCACTAATAACGAAACGCCTAACGACACCAACAACGCTAACAACACACAAGCCGAGGGGCAAATAGAGAATTTAGACTTACCCGATTTAATCGGCAAGGACTCCCTCAAACGAAACGATGAAAATCAAGTGGATGCGATGATGCAAAAAGCGAGCCTTTTGTATGAGCAAGGGCAAAAAGATGAAGCCTTACACCTGTTTGACAAAGCCGCTTCTTTTTCGCAAGGGATTGCGAGCCATAATTTAGGGGTGATTAAGTTTAAGGAAAAGGATTTTAACGGGGCGTTGGATTTGTTTGATTCTAGCATCGCTTCTAAAGAAAACGCGAGCGTGAGCGCGATTGATGCGTTAGTGAGCGCTTATCATTTGCAAGATGAGGATTTGTATTATCATTATCTAAAAATTGTGAGAGACACTTTGTATAAAGACTATAAAAAGTCTTTTTACTCCTACGCTTATGCGCTCAAATCCTATTACGCTGGAGAGTATTTTGAAGCCCTTTCGCCCTTAATGCACCCTAATTCCAACGCTTTTTTAAAGCCTAACGCGCGCTTAGCGTCTAAATTGTTTTTGATGTTTAAAGATGAAGCTAACGCTTATAAGCAATTACAAAAAAGCGCAAACGCCCAAGATGAGCTCGCTTTAGGGCTTTTGCAGGCGCGTTTGGGCCATTACAAGCAGGCTTTGGAGCATTTGCAGCATTATTTGCACAACTACCCTAAAGATTTAAACGCTTTAATGGCTTTGGAATTGGTGAGTTTGAAAAAAGGCGACACCCTTAAAGCGAGCGAAGCCTTAAAATTAGCCAGCCACACCAAAGAAGATAGCGCGCTAGCCAACTCTTTTTACCCCATCAAGCCCACGATAAACCCTGTTTTTTTAGACAAAGAAAGAGCCAAAGAGCGTTTTTGGAACACGCAATATTTTGAAGGTAAAAGGGATTTTATCTACCGCTTGCTCTTTTATTACGCCCCTTTTAAGGTTTTAGACTCTAAAGAAACCTTAGGCGTGATTGAAGAGGGGCTGTTTCTTTTAGACTCTGATGCACAAAAGGATTTAGAGGGGGCAAGCCTTGCTTTTAAAAGGGGGCGTTTGATGGCGATAGCGGATAAAAACGCGCTCAAAGGGTTGAAAGCGTTAGAAAACAAGCGCTTAAAAAAAGCCCTTTCTTTTTTTGATTTGTCTTTAAAAAATAGCCCCAATAACGCGCTCCTCCATTATAATACGGGCTTGATTTATGCGCAATTGGAAAATTACCATAAAGCCTATTTCCATTTTTTAAGGGCTTTCCATTTGAACTCTGCGGATTATTTGAGCGCGGTTTTTGCAATTTTAGCCTCGCATTTCACCCACGAAGACACCACGGAGTTTTTAAGAGAAATCACAGAGAATTTTTATAGTCAGGATTTTTCTAGCCCCACGCAAAAAGCTTTACTCTCTTCGCTCATCGCTTATTTGAATTACCGCACCAATTGGGATATGGATTGGCTTAAAAATGCCCCTAAAAAGCTCCCTTTTTATTACGCGCTAGAAGCGGTGTTCGCTAAAGAGAGCAAGGATAAAAAATTGATGGCGCAATCTTTTGGGAATTTGAAAAAAATGCTCCCTAAAGACCTCATCTCTAATATCTTTTATGAAATCGTTTCGTATTATGATGCGAGCATCCGGCACACTTTAAGCATTTACACCCTTTTAGATTCGCATAAAATCAGTTGGGATCAAACCATGCAAGGGCCTATTTTGGGGCGTCATTTCTACACTTACATGGGATTTATGGTCAATGATTTAGATCATCAAGAAAAATTATTGGAGCAAAAAATCGCCAGTTTAGAAGAGGGCGAAGCCCCTAACGATTGGTTAGAAAATTTAGCACTAGTGAGTTTGTTTCAAGGCCAGTATGAAAAAGCAAGCGCGTTGTATCAAAACTTAATTAGCGATCTTAAGGATAATGAGATGCGTTTAAAAATCCTAGCGGGTTTGACCTATATCGCGCAGAATAATTACAATAACGCCGCTTTATGGCTAGAGCTTGGGAAATTAGACGATCCGAATAATGAAAATATCCGTTACGCTTTAGGGTTGTTGTATCAAAGAAAAGGGGACTTGAAATCAGCGCTAAACCATTTTTTAGCCATTAAAACCTCTGATTTTTCGTCGCCTTATTTTGATTTTGAAATTGATGCCAACCTTTTAAAAGAGCGTTTGAACCAAGAAGAAAAGGGCGAGTTTTTAGAATAATGGGTTTTGAAAAAAGCATTTTAGACAATTTGAACGGAGCGCAAAAAATCGCCGCAAGCCACATTCAAGGGCCTTTGTTGATTTTAGCAGGAGCTGGGAGCGGTAAGACTAAGACTTTAACGAGCCGTTTGGCGTATTTGATTGGCGCTTGTGGCGTGCCTAGCGAGAACACTTTAACGCTCACTTTCACCAATAAAGCGAGCAAAGAAATGCAAGAAAGGGCTTTGAAATTGTTGAAAAACCAAACCCTTATCCCCCCCTTGCTTTGCACTTTCCATCGTTTTGGTTTGCTGTTTTTAAGGCAACACATGGGCCTTTTAAAAAGAGCGTGCGATTTTTCGGTGCTAGATAGCGATGAAGTCAAAACGCTGTGCAAACAGCTCAAAATTTCAAGCTTTAGAGCCAGTATTTCTCAAATTAAAAACGGCATGATGGATTTGAGCATGCAAGATAGCGAATGTCATAAAGCCTATGAGCTTTATCAAAACGCGCTCAAAAAAGACAATTTAGTGGATTTTGACGATTTGCTTTGTTTAAGCCTTAAGATTTTACAAGATAATGAAAAACTCGCCAAAGAGACTAGCGAACGCTACCATTACATTATGGTAGATGAGTATCAAGACACGAACGCCCTGCAATTGGAATTTTTAAAAAAATTGAGTTTCACGCATCATAATTTGTGCGTGGTGGGCGATGACGATCAGAGCATTTATGGTTTTAGGGGGGCTGATATTTCTAACATTTTAAATTTTTCCAAGCATTTTAAAGGGGCTAAAATAGTGAAATTAGAGACCAACTACCGCTCTAGCGCTGAAATCTTAGCGTGCGCTAACGCCCTTATTAGCCATAACCAGCACCGCCACATTAAAACGCTTCAAAGTTTCAAAGGCTCGCATAAAAGCGTGGTTTGTAAAGAATACCCCACGCAAAAAGAAGAGAGCCTGGATGTGGCTTATCAGATCAAAGCCCTTTTAAAGAAAGGCGAAAATTTAGAAAATATCGCTATTTTGTACCGCTTAAACGGGCTTAGCCGCAGCATTGAAGAGAGCTTGAACGCTTTGAATATCCCTTATAGGCTCATTGGGGCACTGAGTTTCTATGAAAGAGCCGAGGTTAAAGACGCTTTGGCGTTCATGCATGTAGTGGCGAAAAAAGACGATCGCTTTTTTATTAAGCGCGTTTTAAACAAGCCCCCAAGAGGCCTTGGCAAGATCACTCAAGAATGGATTTTTTCTCTTTTAGATGAAGAGGGTTTGAATTTAGAAGAAGCGCTAAAACTCGGGGCGTTTAAAGACAAACTCAACCCTAAAAACGAATACGCTTTAAAGAAATTCACCGCTATGATAGGGCGTTTGAGGGAGGCTTTTGAAATTTCAGTAGAGGAGTTTTGCGAGCGGTTTTTAGAAGAGACTAACCTTTTAAAAAGCTATGAAAAAGAAGACAATTACGAAGAAAGAGAGGGCTTTGTTAAAGAGCTTTTAGCTTTAGTGAAAGAGCATTTTAAAACTAACCCCACGCATTCTTTACTGGATTTTTTGAATGAAAGCGTTCTAGATACCCATAATACAGAAAACGCGCAAAAAGTGAGTTGCATGAGCGTGCATATGAGTAAGGGATTAGAGTTTAAACATGTGTTTGTGATCGGGCTAGAAGAAGGGTTTTTCCCGCATAGGGGGTTCAATCAAGAAAGCGATTTAGAAGAAGAAAGGCGCTTGGCTTACGTAGCGATCACTAGGGCTAAAGAAGGATTGCAACTCTCTTATGTTCAAGAGCGTTCGTATTTTGGGAGGAAAATTTCTTGCTCGCCCTCTGTGTTTTTAGAAGAAGCCCAGTTGCTTAAAAGCGATCAAACCCCTAAACAAAACCACCAAAAAAACGCGCCCATTAAAGTGGGGGATTTGATCAAACATAAGATTTTTGGCACCGGTAGGGTTTTGGGCGTAGAAAAAGGCTTGAGCGGTTTGTGCTTGAAAATCAATTGCGGAGGGAATGTCTATGATAAAATCTCAGAAAAATTTGTAGAAAAAGTGGATAACGGGTTTTGAAAATTTTAATCCTTTTTTTTATCTGTTTAAACGCGCTCTTCGCCCTGGATTCAAACGCGCTTAAAATAGGGATTAAAGAAACTTACCTCAAAGAATACCAAGACTTAAAATTAGAAATTGAAACCATTAATTTAGAAATCCCAGAGCGTTTTTCTCACGCTTCCATTTTAAGCTATGAATTGAACGCTTCTAATAAGCTTAAAAAAGATGGGGTCGTGTTTTTAAGGTTAGAAAATGAGCCTAATTTACGCCTACCGGTGCGTTATAGCGTGATAGGCAGCATGCAGGCTTTTAAAAGCATAGAGGCGATTAAAAAAGACGAGAACATCACCGCTAACAACACCAAAAAAGAGCGCGTTTTGTTTGGCGCGCTTTCTAACCCCTTATTAGAGGGCGCGATTGATAAAGTGAGCGCGAAACATTTTATCCCCCCTGACACGCTTTTAAGCATGGATAAAACCCAAGCTTTAATCATCGTGCGTAAAAACGACATCATCACCGGGGTGTATGAAGAGGGGCAAATCAGCATAGAAATAAGCCTAAAAGCCCTAGAAAATGGCGCGCTTAATCAAATCATTCAAGCGAAAAATTTAGAAAGCAATAAAATACTCAAAGCAAAAGTGTTGAGCAGCTCTAAAGTGCAAATCTTATAAAGGATATTCATGAAATTGGTTTTAGGCATCAGCGGGGCGAGCGGGATACCCCTAGCCTTGCGGTTTTTAGAAAAATTACCCAAAGAAATTGAAGTTTTTGTCGTGGCGTCTAAAAACGCGCATGTCGTGGCGTTAGAAGAATCTAACATCAACCTTAAAAACGCCATGAAAGATTTACGGCCTGGTGCGACTTTTTTCAACGAGCAAGACATCCATGCGAGCATCGCATCAGGGAGTTATGGTATCCATAAAATGGCGATCATTCCAGCGAGCATGGACATGGTGGCTAAAATCGCGCATGGCTTTGGGGGGGATTTGATTTCTAGGAGCGCGTCTGTGATGCTTAAAGAAAAGCGCCCCTTACTCATTGCCCCTAGAGAAATGCCTTTAAGCGCTATCATGTTGGAAAATTTGCTCAAACTCGCCCATTCTAACGCAATCATTGCGCCGCCGATGATGACTTACTACACCCAGAGCAAGACTTTAGAAGCGATGCAAGATTTTTTAGTGGGGAAGTGGTTTGACAGCTTAGGGATAGAAAATGACTTATACCCGCGATGGGGAATGAACTGATGCAAAAAATCGGCATTTACCCGGGCACTTTTGATCCGGTCACTAACGGGCATATAGACATTATCCATCGCTCTAGCGAATTGTTTGAAAAGCTCATTGTGGCTGTGGCGCACTCAAGCGCTAAAAACCCCATGTTTAGTTTAGATGAGCGTTTAAAAATGATGCAACTGGCCACTAAAAGTTTTAAAAATGTAGAGTGCGTGGCGTTTGAAGGGCTATTAGCTAATTTGGCTAAAGAGTATCATTGTAAGGTGCTAGTTAGGGGCTTAAGGGTGGTGAGCGATTTTGAATACGAATTGCAAATGGGTTATGCGAACAAATCCTTAAACCACGAATTAGAAACCTTGTATTTCATGCCCACTTTACAAAACGCTTTCATAAGCTCTTCTATCGTGCGATCCATTATCACGCATAAGGGCGATGCGAGCCATTTAGTGCCTAAAGAAATTTATCCTTTGATTTCAAAGGCTTAAAATGTATGTGGTATTAGAAGGCGTTGATGGCGTGGGCAAAAGCACTCAAGTAGGATTATTAAAAACCAGGTTTAAAAACGCCCTTTTTACCAAAGAGCCAGGGGGGACGAGAATGGGCGAAAGTTTAAGGCGTATCGCTTTAAATGAAAATATCAGCGAATTGGCTAGAGCGTTTTTATTCTTAAGCGATAGGGCTGAGCATACAGAAAGCGTGATCAAACCGGCACTAAAAGAAAAAAAGCTCATCATTAGCGACAGGAGCTTGATCTCTGGCATGGCTTATAGCCAATTTTCAAGCTTGGAATTAAACCTGCTTGCCACTCAAAGCGTCTTGCCTGAAAAAATCATTCTTTTAGTGATAGATGAAGAGGGCTTAAAACAGCGCTTAAGCCTTAAAAGTTTAGACAAAATAGAAAACCAAGGCATAGAAAAATTACTTCATATCCAGCAAAAGATCAAAACCCACGCTTATGCGCTAAGAGAAAAATTCGGGTGCGAAGTTTTGGAATTAGACGCTAAAGAAAGCGTTAAAAACTTGCACGAGAAAATCGCCGCCTTTATTGAATGCGTTGTTTAACTTGTTTGAAGCTTTCTTTCAAGCCTCTTTGCCCAAATTGCCTAAACGATCTGCCCTTAAGCTTAAGAGTAAGGGTTTTAGAGGGCGTGAGCGTGTATAGTTTTTACGCTTATAGCGAAGTAGAAGAACTCATTAAAAGCAAATACGCGCTGATTGGATCTCGCATTTTGCCCTTGCTTTCTCAAAAAGCCGGCGCGGAATTTGTGAAAATCCTGCAAGAAAAAGGCTTGAATATCCCCCTTTATGGCATCGCCATTGATGATAAAATCAAATCCTTTTACTCGCATTCCGCTGCGCTTTTAAAAGGCTTTTGTCAAGGGAATTTAAAGCCCACTTACGGGACTTTAAGAGCCACAAATACTATTTCGTATGCCGGGAAAAGCCTGGAATTTCGTGCCAATAACCCACGGGATTTCACTTTCAAAGGCGATGAAAATTTAGATTATTTTTTATTAGATGACATTATCACCACCGGCACCACTTTAAAAGAAGCCCTAAAACACCTTAAAACCCTAAACATCAAAGCACACTTTGCGATCGCGCTTTGCAGCGCGGACGAATGAGTTATAATTTTATTTTTTAAAAAGGATAAAAATATGCAAGCTTTTCGGTTAGAAGATGATGTTGATGACTATGTCAAAAAAGAATTGATTAATTTAGGGCTTATGAAAAATAAGGATTTTAATGTTAAAAGCCAAATGAGTCCTAGCCTTAAAAACGCCCTTTTGAATGCGAGTAAAACCAAAGATAAAACCTCTTATGGCGAGCCAGATTTCAGCTTAGAAAAATACACGCACCCTAAAAATAAAGGAAGCGTTATCCCTGTAATCATAGAAAACAAACTCTACGCTAAAAATTTAAAAAAGCTCAAAAACAGCGTGCTTGCAAACGATGATCATTCCATTTTAAAATTCGCCGTGAATGGGGCTTTACACTACGCTCAAAACATCTTAAGAGACAAAGAAAAATATAAAGAATGCATCGCCATAGGCATCGCCGGCGATGATGAAGAAAACCTTTTGATAGAAGTGTATTACATTTTTGCGAGCGGGATCAATTCGCACAAGCTCACTAACGCTAAAAACCTGCATTTTTTAGAAAATCAAGAATCGTTTAACGCTTTTTATAAAGAATGCACGCTCACTGAAGAGGAAAAGCATTCCATCTTAATCAAAACCAAAGCCGATCTAAACGAAACCGCTAAAAAACTCAACCGCCTGATGCATAACCACAACATCACCGCGCCTCAGCGCGTGCTATACGTGAGCGGCATGCTTTTGTCCATGCAAGAAATTAAAGGCAAAAAAGAGGGCTTAAAACCAAGCGATTTAAAAGGCGAAATAACCGACACTAGTCGTGATGGCGTTTTAGTGTTTAACCAAATTAGCGAATTTTTGAAAACCAAAAACTTGAGCGAAGAAAAACGAGATCTGATGCTCGCCAGTTTTAAAGAAATCAGTAAAGACCCGCAGCGCGATAAAATAACGAGCCTGGATAAAGCCATAAGCATGCTTTTAGAAAAAGATTCAAGCATCACTAAGCAAATTTTTACCTTTCTTTATGAGTTTGTCCATAAGCCCATTAATGAAAGCGACAATACCGGTCATTTAGACATCATGGGCGAACTTTATAGCGAATTTTTAAAATACGCTTTAGGGGATGGTAAGGAATTAGGCATTGTTTTAACCCCGCCTTATGTAACTAAAATGATGAGCGAACTTTTAGGGGTTAACGCGAAATCCTTTGTGATGGATTTAGCCGCAGGGAGCGCGGGCTTTTTAATTTCTTCTATGGTGCTAATGATTGAAGACATTGAAAAAACCTATGGTAAAAACACCACTATAGCGAACGAAAAAATCAAAAACGCAAAAACCACGCAGCTTTTAGGCGTGGAGCTTAACGCTGAAATGTTTTCTCTAGCCACCACTAACATGATTTTAAGAGGCGATGGATCAAGTTTAATCATCAAAGGCAACACTTTTGAAACTAGTAAAAAGATTTATGAAGATTTCAAGCCCAATATCCTTTTATTAAACCCTCCTTTTATCTACGAAGAAAACGGCATGCCTTTTATCAAGTTCGGGTTAGAGCACATGCAAAAAGGTGGTTTAGGTGCGATCATTATCCAAGATAGCGCAGGAAGCGGGCAAGCGTTAAAATCCAATGTTGAAATTTTAAAAAAACATTCGCTTTTAGCGAGCGTTAAAATGCCCACCGATTTATTCATGCCTCAAGCCGGGGTGCAAACCAGCGTCTATATTTTTAAAGCCCATGAGCCGCACGATTATGAAAAGCCCGTTAAATTCATAGACTTTAGAAACGATGGCTTCAAGCGCACCAAAAGAGGCTTAAATGAAACCTCTAACCCCACTAAACGCTACGAAGAAATCATTAAAATTTACAAAGCCGGCTTAAACGCTCAAGTTTCTAAAGAGCTGTGGGGCGATTTAAAAACAATCTATATTGAAGACTTTATCGCCAAGCCGTGCGAAAACAAGCATGCTAAAGACTTTAATTTTGAAGCGCACCAAAAGAATGAGACTAAACCCGAATTAGAGGATTTTAAAAGAACGATAGCCGATTACCTTTCTTATGAAGTGGGTTTGATTTTAAAAAACCAAACGCCCCCAAAGTGATTGGCCCCCTTAGTAGCCAACTCAACGCTATTAAGTGGGGCGAGTTCAAATTAGGGGATTTGTTTGAAGCGAGTAACGGCGATTTTGACATTCAAAAACGCCATATCAATCATAAGGGCGAATTTGTCATCACTGCAGGGCTTAGCAATAATGGCGTTTTAGGGCAAAGCGATATAAAAGCAAAAGTTTTTGAAAGCCATACTATCACTATTGACATGTTTGGTTGCGCGTTTTATCGCAGTTTTCCTTATAAAATGGTAACACACGCTAGGGTATTTTCTCTCAAACCTAAATTTGAAATCAACCATAAAATCGGCTTGTTTTTATCCACGCTATTTTTTGGTTACCCTAAAAAATTCGGCTATGAAAACATGTGTTCATGGGCAAAAATTAAAAACGATAAAGTCATTCTACCCCTAAAACCCACCGCTAACGCTCAAACCCTTGATGACATTGATTTTGATTTCATGGAAAAATTCATAGCCGAACTTGAGCAGTGTCGGCTCGCCGAACTTGAGCAGTGTCGGCTCGCCGAACTTCAGGCTTATTTAAAAGCTACAGGGCTAGAAAACACCACCCTTTCTAGCGATGAAGAAAATGCCCTTAATGTTTTCAATGACAAAAATTCTGGGGGGGGGTAATACCCCATGCGGCTTAACATGGCAAAGCTTCAAATTAGGGGATTTGTTTGAAATTGAAAAAACCTTAAGCTTTAACAAAGACGCTTTAACGCAAGGAGAAGATTACGATTATATTACAAGGACTTCGCAAAATCAAGGCGTTTTGCAAACCACAGGATTTGTTAATGCAGAAAATTTAAACCCACCATTTACTTGGAGTTTAGGGCTTTTGCAAATGGATTTTTTCTATCGTAAAAAATCATGGTATGCGGGACAATTCATGCGAAAAATCACGCCAAAAGCTGAAATCAAAAATAAAATTAATTCGCGCACAGCCCACTATTTCACAACGCTTTTAAACGCCTTAAAACGCCCTTTATTGAGTGTATTAGTTAGGGATATTGATAAAACTTTTAGGGAGCAAAAAATCCAACTACCCCTAAAACCCACCGCTAAAACTCAAACCCTTGAGGATATTGATTTTGATTTCATGCACACCCTAATCAACGCCCTAATGAAGCAAACCATTCAAGGCGTGGCTCAATACTGCAGCGCTAAAATCCAAGCCACAAAAGAAATCATCAGCCAAGAAACACCCGTTCAAAAAGACTCGTTATTTTGAAAGAGATGAGGTCAAGCTTGTGTTACAATAAATTTAAAATTCGCTTGATTGAAGAGGGTTGAATGATGGAGCAGCCAGTCATTAAAGAAGGGACTTTAGCGTTAATTGATACTTTTGCGTATTTGTTTAGAAGCTATTACATGAGCGCTAAAAATAAGCCTTTAACCAACGATAAGGGCTTTCCTACGGGGCTTTTAACGGGGCTTGTGGGCATGGTTAAAAAATTTTATAAAGACAGAAAAAACATGCCTTTTATCGTGTTCGCTCTAGAAAGCCAGACTAAAACGAAAAGAGCCGAAAAATTAGGCGAATACAAACAAAATCGTAAAGACGCCCCTAAAGAGATGCTTTTACAAATCCCTATCGCCTTAGAATGGTTGCAAAAAATGGGTTTTACTTGCGTGGAAATAAGCGGGTTTGAAGCCGATGACGTGATCGCAAGCCTAGCCACGCTAAGCCCTTATAAAACGCGCATTTATTCTAAAGATAAGGATTTTAACCAGCTTTTGAGCGATAAAATCGCGCTTTTTGATGGCAAAACGGAGTTTTTGGCGAAAGATTGCGTGGAAAAATACGGGATTTTGCCGAGTCAATTCACGGATTATCAAGGCATTGTGGGGGATAGCAGCGATAATTACAAGGGGATTAAAGGCATTGGGAGCAAGAACGCTAAGGAATTGTTGCAGCGATTGGGGAGTTTGGAAAAAATCTATGAAAATTTAGACTTGGCGAAAAATTTACTCAGCCCTAAAATGTATCAAGCCCTGATACAAGATAAAGGAAGCGCGTTTTTAAGCAAAGAATTAGCCACTTTAGAGAGAGAATGCATTAAAGAATTTGATTTTTTGAGTTGCGCTTTTCCTAGCGAAAACCCTTTATTGAAAATTAAAGATGAATTGAAAGAATATGGTTTTATTTCCACTTTAAGGGATTTAGAAAATTCCCCTTTAATTGTAGAAAACGCTCCTATATTAGAAAGCGCCCCTATATTAGAAAACGCCCCTATATTAGACAGCACATCCGCCTTAGAAAATGCCCCTAAAAAATCGCACTTAATCGTTTTGGAAAGCGCCGCGCCTTTGAGCGCGTTTTTAGAAAAATTAAAAAATCCTAACGCTAGGGTTTTTATGCGCTTGGTGCTAGATAAAGAAAAAAAAGTTCTGGCCCTAGCGTTTTTATTACAAGATCAAGGCTATTTTTTACCCTTAGAAGAGGCGTTATTTTCGCCCTTTTCTTTGGAGTTTTTGCAAAACGCTTTTTCTCAAATCTTACAGCATGCACAAATCGTTGGGCATGATTTAAAACCCTTATTGAGCTTTTTAAAAGCCAAATACCAGGTGTCTTTAGAAAATATCCGCATCCAAGACACTCAAATTTTAGCGTTTTTAAAGAATCCGGAAAAAGTGGGGTTTGATGAGGTTTTAAAGGAATATTTAAAAGAGGAATTAATCCCGCATGAAAAAATCAAAGATTTTAAAACAACAAGCAAGGCGGAAAAATTAGAGCAATTGGATAGGGAATTAAACGCTTTGAAGCGTTTGTGCGAGTATTTTGAAAAAGGGGGGCTAGAAGAGGGTTTGCTTGCTTTAGCTAGAGACATTGAAACGCCCTTTATGAAAGTCTTAATGGGCATGGAATTTCAAGGCTTTAAGATTGATGCGCCTTATTTCAAGCGCTTAGAGCAGGAGTTTAAAAACGAATTGCATGTTTTAGAGCGCCAAATTTTGGATCTAATCGGCGTGGATTTCAACCTCAACTCCCCCAAACAACTCAGCGAGATTTTGTATGAAAAATTAGAGCTTCCTAAAAATAAAAGCCATTCTACCGATGAAAAAAATTTGTTAAAAATCCTAGACAAGCACCCAAGTATCCCTTTGATTTTGGAATACAGGGAATTGAACAAGCTTTTTAACACTTACACCACCCCCTTATTGCGCTTAAAAGACAAAGACGATAAAATCCATACCACTTTCATCCAAACCGGCACAGCTACCGGGCGTTTAAGCTCGCATTCGCCTAATTTGCAAAATATCCCGGTGCGATCGCCTAAAGGCTTACTCATTCGTAAGGGCTTTATCGCTAGCTCTAAAGAATATTGCTTGCTAGGGGTGGATTATTCGCAGATTGAATTGCGCTTGTTAGCCCATTTCAGCCAGGATAAGGATTTAATGGAGGCGTTTTTAAAGGGGCGAGACATCCATTTAGAAACTTCTAAGGCGTTGTTTGGTGGAGATTTAGCCAAAGAAAAACGATCCATCGCTAAAAGCATTAATTTTGGGCTGGTGTATGGCATGGGGAGTAAGAAATTGAGCGAAACTTTAAACATCTCTTTAAATGAGGCTAAAAGCTACATAGAGGCGTATTTCAAACGATTCCCTAGCATTAAAGATTATTTAAACCGCATGAAAGAAGAGATCTTAAAAACTTCTAAAGCCTTCACTTTGCTTGGGCGTTATAGGGTGTTTGATTTTACCGGCGCAAATGACTATATCAAGGGCAATTATTTGCGAGAGGGCGTGAATGCGATTTTTCAAGGGAGCGCGAGTGATTTATTGAAATTGGGCATGCTCAAAGTGAGCGAGCGTTTCAAAAATAACCCTTCGGTGAGGCTGCTTTTGCAAGTGCATGACGAATTGATTTTTGAAATTGAAGAAAAAAACGCCCCAGAGTTGCAACAAGAAATCCAACGCATTCTTAATGATGAAGTGTATCCTTTGAGGGTGCCGTTAGAAACGAGCGCGTTTATCGCTAAGCGTTGGAATGAATTAAAAGGTTAGTTTTTTTAATTGAGTTTAAGAAAAAATATATTATTATTTCTTTATAAGTAATACTTAGCCATTTTAAGCTAATATAATATAGAGCGATTATCAAAAAATAAAGGGAAGAGACTGAATGTTGAAAAGAATTATATTGTTAGGGGCTTTGGGTGTTTTAGCGAGCGCTGAAGAGAGCGCGGCTTTTGTGGGAGTCAATTACCAGGTGAGCATGATACAAAATCAGACTAAAATGGTGAATGACAACGGCTTGCAAAAGCCTTTGATAAAGTTCCCGCCTTACGCAGGAGCGGGTTTTGAAGTGGGCTATAAGCAATTTTTCGGTAAGAAAAAATGGTTTGGCATGCGTTATTATGGGTTTTTTGACTACGCGCACAACCGCTTTGGCGTGATGAAAAAGGGTATTCCGGTGGGCGATAGCGGGTTTATTTACAATAGCTTTAGTTTTGGAGGGAATACTTTAACGGAGAGGGAGTCTTATCAAGGGCAATACTATGTCAATTTATTCACTTATGGTGTAGGGTTGGATACGCTGTGGAATTTTGTGAATAAAGAAAACATGGTTTTTGGTTTTGTGGTGGGGATCCAATTAGCCGGGGATAGTTGGGCAACGAGCATCAGTAAAGAGATCGCTAATTATGCAAAACACCACAGCAATTCCAGTTATAGCCCGGCCAATTTCCAGTTTTTATGGAAATTTGGGATCCGCACCCATATCGCTAAACACAATAGCCTAGAATTAGGGATTAAAGTGCCTACGATCACGCACCGGCTTTTCTCTCTTACCAACGAAAAGGGATACACCTTACAGGCTGATGTGCGTAGAGTCTATGCGTTTCAAATCAGTTACTTGAGGGATTTTTAACCCCTTTTTAGATACAATCACACCTAAAACCATCCATTTAAAGGTGTGAAATGGCAAATTTAGAAAATTTAGACTGGAAAAATCTAGGCTTTAGTTACATTAAAACGGATTTTCGCTTCATCGCTAGTTATAAAAACGGCTCTTGGTCGCATGGCGAATTGGTTAGCGAAAATGCATTACAAATCAGCGAAGGATCGCCGGTCTTGCACTACGGGCAGGCTTGTTTTGAAGGCTTGAAGGCTTACCGCTCTCAAAAGGGGAAGGCTTTACTCTTCCGCCCTTTAGAAAACGCCAAACGCTTGCAAACTTCATGCGAAAGACTGCTCATGCCTAAAGTGAGCGAAGAGCTGTTTTTAAGGGCATGCACTGAAGTAATAAAAGCGAATCAAAAATGGCTCGCTCCTTATAAAAGCGGGGCGAGTTTGTATTTGCGCCCTTTTGTCATAGGCGTAGGGGATAATTTGGGGGTGAAGCCGGCTAATGAATACCTTTTTATCGTGTTTTGCGCGCCTGTGGGGGCGTATTTTAAGGGGGGTATAGAAAAAGGAGGGGCTAGGTTTATCACTACGATTTTTGATAGGGCCGCGCCTAAAGGCACCGGTGGGGTGAAAGTGGGAGGGAATTATGCTGCAAGCCTGTTAGCCCATAAAATGGCCACAGAGCAAGGCTATGATGATTGCATTTATTTAGATCCTGCCACGCACACTAAGATTGAAGAAGTGGGGGCGGCGAATTTTTTTGGCATCACGCATGATAACGCCTTTATCACCCCGCATTCGCCAAGCATTCTGCCAAGCATTACCAAAAAAAGCTTGATGGTTTTGGCTAAAGAATATTTGAACCTCAACATAGAAGAGAGGGAAATCCTAATGGATGAGTTGGGCACGTTTAAAGAAGCTGGAGCGTGCGGGACAGCTGCAATCATTACGCCCATTAAAGAAATCACGCACAATAACAAGTCTTATTTTTTTGAAGCGCCGGGCCATATTACTAAACAACTCTATGACTTGCTTTTATCCATCCAGCAAGGCGAACAAGAAGCCCCCAAAGATTGGATTTTTGAAGTTGGCTAAAAGGTTAAAATTTATAGCTGTATGCCGCATAAAATAAGGGCGAAGTCTCAAAGCGTTTGGAGCTAGAAAGCAATCTGGCGGTGGGTAAGATTTTAAACCCTAATTCAATGCGGTGTCTTAAAAAAAGCGTGAGCATAACCCCCCCATTAATCGCCAAGCCCCCTGAAACCACCGAATGTTTAAAAAACTTGAAATTTTGCTTGTCTGTATAAACGACTAAAGCCCCTCTAGCTCCCCCAAACGCCCCTAAATAATGCTTATAACTCCCTAGAGGAAATTCCATGATCACATCCAAACCCACCGCAAGCATGGTAAAAAAAGAGTTGGTAGGATCTTTATAGCTTTGGTAATTCACTTTTCCTGACCCAAGATCCCATGCAAAAACCCCCCTGATCCCAATATATTTTTTAAAAAAACTTTGCACGCCGGTTTTTAAATTGAGCGTTGCAATCCAATCTTTCATTTCCTTGCCTTGATAGTCCTTAATGGCCTCTACAGCGCCAAACCCTCCTAAAAAATACCACCCGCTTTTTTTGCGCGTGAGCTTTTGGCGGTTAATGATGCTTCTATAGAGCTTTTCATGGGCTTCTTGGTAATTTTTTTTAGGGGTTTTATTATGCAAAATAGGCATGGCTTTAAGGGGCGGAATAACAAATCCCCCTATTAAGAAAACGCCAAAAAAAATGATTTTTTTAAACATTTTAAAAATAACTAATCCTTTATTAAACAGAACATTGTTTAACTTTTTGTTTTATCATTGTGTTAAAATAGCCATTTTAACAAACAAAATTTTGTTAATAGATTTTACCTAATCTGAGAGAGAATATATTTTAATGAAGACAGAGAAACAAAAATTTTTAGAGATGCGTAAAGATGGGGCGAACTCTGTGCTGATTTTAAGAGGGGATTGGGATTTTAAAACGAGCGTGTTTCGTTTAGATGAGTTGAAAAAAAATTTATTAGATCATCAAGGGTCTTTAAAAATGGATTTTTCAGGGTGCCAAAAAGTGGATTTTGTTTTTGGCATGTTTTTATTTGATTTAGTTAGGGAGCGTTCTTTAAACATTGAATTGTGCAACGTGAGCGAGAATAACGCTTGCGCTTTGAAAGTGGTTAAAGATTGGCTTGAAAAAGAAGACGATTTGGAATCTAAAAAAGCGGGCAAAAAATACGAACTCATGATCACTAAATTGGGTAAGAGTATCGTAGAGACTTACAACACCTTTTTAAACGCGTTCAATTTTTGTGGCATGATTTTATTCTACTTTATTAAAAGCGTTTTCAACCCCAAACGCTTTTGCATCACTCCTTTGCTCTATCACATCAATGAATCCGGGTTTAAGGTTTTGCCAGTGAGTATTTTAACGGTGTTTATCGTGGGGTTTGCCGTTGCTTTACAAGGGGTTTTGCAATTACAAGAACTGGGCGCGCCTTTAATGTCGGTGGAAATGACGGCTAAACTCGCTTTAAGAGAGATCGGCCCTTTTATTTTAACCCTTGTGGTTGCTGGGAGGAGCGCGAGCAGTTTTACCGCGCAAATTGGGGTGATGAAGATCACTGAAGAATTAGACGCAATGAAAACCATGGGCTTTAACCCTTTTGAATTTTTAGTGTTGCCTAGGGTGTTAGCCTTAGTGATTGTTTTGCCTTTATTGGTGTTTATTGCCGATGCGTTCGCCATTCTTGGGGGCATGTTTGCAATTAAATACCAATTGGATTTGGGCTTCCCAAGTTATATAGACAGACTGCATGACACAGTGGGTTGGAATCATTTTTTGGTAGGGATTGTCAAAGCCCCTTTTTGGGGGTTTGCGATTGCGATGGTAGGGTGCATGCGCGGGTTTGAAGTCAAGGGGGATACTGAGAGCATTGGGCGCTTGACCACTATTAGCGTCGTGAACGCGTTGTTTTGGATCATTTTCTTAGACGCTATTTTTTCTATCATCTTTTCTAAGTTGAACATATAATGAACGCTATTAACAATCAAGTCTTAATTGAAGTGAAGGATCTCCATAGTGCTTTTGGGAGCACCATTATCCATAGGGGCGTGAGTTTTAGCGTGCATAAAGGCGAAGTGATGGCGATTTTAGGGGGTTCAGGGAGCGGTAAAAGCACGCTTTTAAGGTGCATGATCTTGCTCAATCGCCCTACAAAGGGGGAAGTGTTGCTTTTTGGGGAAGATATATGGAAACTCAAAGAAAGAGAGCAGCAAAAGATTTTTAACCGCTGCGGGATTTGCTTCCAGTTTGGTGCACTCTATAGCTCTCTAACCGTTTTAGAAAATGTGGGCGTGATGCTAGAGCAATACGGCACTTATTCTAAAAAAATTGTTGAAGAAATTTCTAAAATGTGGATTGAAAAAGTGGGTTTGCCCCCTAGGGCTTACCACCTTTACCCCTATGAATTGAGCGGGGGGATGAAAAAGCGCGTGGGTATAGCAAGGGCCATGGCAACTAATCCGGAAATCTTATTTTTAGATGAGCCAACAAGCGGGCTGGATCCTTATAGCGCGGGCAAATTTGATGAACTCATCATGACACTCAAAGAGAGCTTGCAGCTTACGGTGGTGATGATCACGCATGATTTAGACTCCGTGCATGATTGCGTGGATCGATTTATCATGCTCAAAGACGGGCTATTAGAATTTAATGGGGATTTAAAGGATTTTATTAAAAAGGCTCAAACTCAAGGGCTAGATGAAGGCAATTTATTCAATTCAACACGAGGAGAGAAATTTTGGAAAGGCATGTGAATTACACTTTAATCGGCGGGCTCTTCTTTTTATGCTTGGTTTGCATGGTGGGTTTTATTTTATGGCTAGGCCATTTGGGCTTAGATGACGGAAAGTATTATGAATACGTGGTCTATACGGACAAAGACTTGGGAGGCATTGCGACCAACTCGCCCATTAATTACAAAGGGATTCAAGTGGGTAATGTCATCAAAGTGGGTTTTGCAAAGGATAAAGTGGGGGTGGTCCGTTTGGATTTGATGATTAAATCCAGCGTTAAGATCCGCAAAGACTCCAAAGTGGCGGTTTCTTCTAGAGGGTTTATGGGGTTAAAATTTTTAGCCTTAGAGCAAAGCCACAATGAAGAATTTTATGGTAGTGGCGATAAGGGGGAGCGGATTTTAATCTTTAAAGAAGGGCTTATGGATCGCTTGAGCGGTGATGCTAATCAAGTGGTGCAAGAAGTGATGAAAGCGATTAGGAATGTGAATAGGATTTTAGACGATGAAAATGTGGAGAAATTCAAGCACATTCTCGCTTCAGTAGATGATCTCATCGCTAACTTGGATTCAAGAAAGACTCAATTTGATTCGCTAATCAGCAACGCTAACAACCTTGTTTCTAATGTCAATAACGTGGCTTTAGATGTGGATAAGCGCCTAAAACAAGGGCAATACGACTTTAAAGCGATGTTTACTCCCTTAATCATGCAAGCGCAGTTGAGCTTAAGAAACATTGATAATTTTGTGGAAAAAGGCTCTGCTTTGATAGACAAATTTGACGCTAACCCCTATAAAACGATTTTTGGAGAAAGGAAATAACCATGAGAGCTACGGCGATAAAAATCTTTTCATTCTCATCAGCACTCGCCCTATTGCTTCAGGGTTGCTTGAGCATCAATTTAAAACAAATGCTGCCAGAAATCAGAACTTATGATTTGAATGCGAGTTCTTTTGAAATGACGCAATGCCCTAAACCTTTGACTGAAGTGAGACTCATTAGTATTTTGAGCGCGGATTTATTCAACACTAAAGAGATCGTGTTTAAAGCGCAAGACGGGCAGATCACGCATGGGAAGCACCAAAAATGGATAGACTTGCCTCGCAACATGCTAAAAACCATGTTCATGCAAGAAGCGCAAAAAGCATGCTTAGGCGTGGCTTTGCCCCCTTATGGCGCGGGCGCACCCACTTATGCGGTCCGTTTTACGATTTTATCGTTTTCTCTTTTAGAAAAAGAAAATTCTACCTATAGGGCGGAATTTGCACTAGGCTATGACATTAGCGTGAAAGGCGATTCGCATTCTGGAGTGATCATTAAGCATGAAAATATTTCTAGCTTGGAAAATAAAACGACCAAAACGAGTAAAAATGGCAATCAAGATTTTCAAGAAAGCGCGATACAATCCCTCCAACATGTCAGCACGCAAGCGATGCAAGAAGCGATTTCTTTGATTAAAAAAGCCATTGAAGCGCAAAGCGTAAGCCCGTTAAAAAAATAAAACATCAAGGAGGAGTTGTTTGAATTTACGATTGGCTGGAGCAAGCGTTTTAACGGCTTGTGTCTTTTCGGGGTGTTTTTTTTTAAAAATGTTTGACAAAAAACTTTCTAGTAACGATTGGCATATCCAAAAAGTAGAAATGAACCATCAAGTCTATGACATTGAAACCATGCTCGCTGATAGCGCTTTTAGAGAGCATGAAGAAGAGCAAGATTCCTCTCTAAATACCGCTTTGCCTGAAGATAAAACAGCGATTGAAGCCAAAGAGCAGGAGCAAAAAGAAAAAAGAAAACACTGGTATGAGCTTTTTAAAAAGAAGCCCAAGCCTAAAAGCTCTATGGGAGAGTTTGTGTTTGATCAAAAAGAAAATCGTATTTATGGCAAAGGCTATTGCAACCGGTATTTTGCCAGCTATGTATGGCAAGGCGATAGGCACATTGGGATTGAAGATAGCGGGATTTCAAGAAAAGTGTGTAAAGATGAGCATTTGATGGCGTTTGAATTGGAATTTATGGAGAATTTTAAGGGTAATTTTACGGTAACTAAGGGCAAAGACACGCTTATTTTAGACAACCAAAAAATGAAAATTTATTTGAAAACGCCTTGAGTTTATGTTTTGTGTTTTAAATGCGATCTAAAATCAAAAAAACATTCTAAATGATAAAGAGATTAAAAAATTTTTAAAAAATAGGAGTAAAACTCATTCTTTTAAGAGGATAGGGGTATTTTGAAACAATTCTCCCCCTACAACCCTCCAACTAAATCCCTCTAAACCCCACAAAGATCGCTTTTTAAGGGATTGTCGCTTGTTTTTTGAAAGCTTTTTTATTATTTTGATTGCAAAAGATGCTTTGAGCGTTTTTTAGATTTGGCGTCAAAGCCCCCTAAAAGGACTTTTTAAAATCAAAAAGAGGGTTTAGGGGTTTTGTCTGTCATTATGGGGAGTTCTGGATAGAGTATTTTAGGTTTTTTACCCTTTAAGGCTTCAAAGAAAGTTTCAATTTTTTTCGCTTCTGCATCGCTGATTTCAATGCCTAACTGGATAGAGCCCATTTCTTTAATCGCATCCTTGACATCCCAAAATTGCCCGTTATGAAAATAAGGCATCGTTTCGGTGATATTCCTTAAAGTAGGCACTTTCACAAGCCCGTTTTTATCGCCTTTGAAATCGCCCACATTAGCGAATTTATAAGGTTTGACCACCCCAAAAGGCTGCATCGTTCCCCCAAGATTGATGCCGTTATGGCAAGCCACACAGCCTTTAGAAATGAATAAATCCAGCCCCTCTTTTTCGGCTTTACTGAGCGCTTTAGGATTGCCCCTTAAAAAATCATCGTAACGGCTTGGGGTAATAAGCGTGGCTTCAAACATAGCGATACTATCAGCGATCAATTTAAAATCAATTTTGACTTTAGAGCCATAAGCTTTTCTAAAGAGTTTGACATAGCCTGGCATGGAATTGATTTTTTCTACCACCACTTTAGGATCAGCACCCATTTCAAAAGAAGATTGGATCGGCCCTTGCGCTTGTTCGTTTAAATGCGTAACCCTACCATCCCAAAACTGCACATCGTTAAACACAGAGTTATACACCGTTGGGGAACTTAAAAGGTGGGGGTTTTTCTTCCATTGAGAGCCTACCGCACTTGGGACTAAATCCACCCCGCCTAAGCCCAGATTATGGCATGTGTTGCAAGACACGAGGTAGGAAGTGGAAATCCTAGGGTCAAAATAGAGCATTTTGCCTAATTCCACTTGAGCGGAGGTCATGATCTCGCTGTTTTTGGTGCCAATACCCACATCTCTGGTTTTTTTGATCTGGTATTCTTTGAGCGCTTTGCCCATAGGCATGGGTTCTAACTGGCTTTCCCTCGCTTTTTTAATCAATTCTAAATCGTTCAAGGCATAAACGCAAGAAAAAGCCAGGCAAACGCCCAATAAAACGGATTTTTTCATGATGAACTCCTAAAATAGCGTTAAAAATAAGACAAAACTTTCTTATTATAACCACCATTTTAAAATAATTCACCACTAAATAATCTAATAAAGAGTTTTTTAAAGAGCGATAGGTATAATGGCGTTAAATCCAAATAAGGGTTATAAGATGAAAGAGAATAAAGCTTTTACGCATTTGCACTTGCACACAGAATATTCGCTTTTAGACGGGGCGAACAAGATTAAAATCTTAGCCAAGCGCATTAAAGAATTGGGCATGAAAAGCGTGAGCGTAACTGATCATGGGAACATGTTTGGAGCGATTGATTTTTATACGAGCATGAAGAAAGAAGGCATTAAGCCTATCATCGGCATGGAAGCGTATATCCATAATGATGACAACCTTTCTAGCAAAGAGACCAAGCAGCGTTTCCATTTGTGCCTGTTCGCTAAAAACCAAGAGGGCTATGAAAATTTGATGTTCTTAAGCTCTATGGCGTATTTAGAGGGGTTTTATTACTTCCCGCGCATCAATAAAAAGCTTCTAAGGGAGCATTCTAAGGGCATTATCGCTTCTAGCGCGTGCTTGCAAGGGGAAGTCAATTACCATTTGAATACTCATAATGAGAGAAACCGCAAGTATGGGGCTAAAGGCTATGATGAAGCCAAAAAAATCGCTTGCGAATACCAAGAGATTTTTGAAGACGACTTTTATTTAGAAATCATGCGCCATGGCATTTTAGATCAGCGATTCATTGATGAGCAGGTCATTAAAATGTCTTTAGAAACAGGGTTAAAAATCATTGCCACCAACGACACCCACTACACCATGCCTAATGATGCCAAAGCTCAAGAAGTGGCGATGTGCGTAGCGATGGGTAAAACCCTAAACGATAAGGGGCGCTTGAAACATTCCGTGCATGAGTTTTATATTAAGTCCCCTGAAGAAATGGCAAAGCTCTTTGCAGATATTCCAGAAGCTTTAGAAAACACCCAAGAAATCGCTGATAAATGCGTTTTAGAGATTGATTTAAAAGACGATAAAAAGAACCCCCCAACCCCCCCAAGCTTCAAATTCACTAAAGTTTACGCTAAAGAAGAGGGGCTGAGTTTTGAAGATGACGCTTCTTATTTTGCCCATAAGGCTAGAGAGGGCTTGAAAGAGCGCTTAATCTTAGTACCAAAAGAAAAGCATGATCAATACCAAGAACGCTTAGAAAAAGAAATTGAAGTCATTACGAGCATGAAATTCCCAGGGTATATGCTGATCGTGTGGGATTTTATCCGTTACGCTAAAGAAATGGGCATTCCTGTGGGGCCTGGTAGGGGGAGCGCGGCCGGGAGCTTGGTGGCTTTTGCTTTAAAAATCACGGATATTGACCCTTTGAAATACGATTTGCTCTTTGAAAGGTTTTTAAACCCTGAAAGAATCAGCATGCCTGATATTGATACGGATTTTTGCCAGCGCCGGCGTAAAGAAATCATAGAATACATGATTGAAAAATACGGCAAATACAATGTGGCTCAGGTCATCACCTTTAATAAGATGTTGGCTAAAGGCGTGATCAGAGATGTCGCAAGGGTTTTAGACATGCCTTATAAGGAGGCGGATGATTTTGCCAAACTCATCCCTAATCGCTTAGGTATCACGCTTAAGGGCTATGAAAAAAATGGCGAGTTCATAGAGGGAGCGTGGGAATTAGAGCCTAAAATCAAGGAATTAGTAGAGAGCAATGACACCGCCAGACAAGTGTGGGAGTATTCGCTCAATTTAGAGAATTTAAACCGCAACGCAGGCGTGCATGCCGCAGCTTTAGTGGTGGATAGCCAAAAAGAGTTGTGGCACAAAACCCCTTTGTTTGCCTCTGAAAAGACCGGCGGTATCGTTACGCAGTATTCCATGAAGTATTTAGAGCCGGTGGATTTGATCAAGTTTGACTTCTTGGGGCTTAAAACCTTGACCGTGATTGATGATGCGCTTAAAATCATTAAAACGCAGCATAACATTGATGTGGATTTTTTATCGCTGGATATGGACGATCCGAAAGTGTATAAAACGATCCAAAGCGGGGATACGGTGGGGATCTTCCAGATTGAATCCGGAATGTTTCAAGGGCTTAACAAGCGCTTAAGGCCTTCAAGCTTTGAAGACATTATCGCCATTATCGCGCTAGGCAGACCGGGACCTATGGAATCAGGCATGGTAGATGATTTTGTCAATAGAAAGCATGGCGTTGAGCCTATCGCTTATGCGTTTAAAGAATTAGAGCCGATTTTAAAGCCCACTTACGGCACGATCGTCTATCAGGAGCAAGTGATGCAAATCGTGCAAACTATCGGTGGTTTCAGTTTGGGTGAAGCGGATCTCATCCGTCGCGCTATGGGGAAAAAAGACGCTCAAATCATGGCGGACAATAAGGCTAAGTTTGTAGAAGGCGCTAAAAATTTAGGGCATGATGGCCAAAAGGCGGCTAATTTGTGGGATTTGATCGTTAAATTTGCCGGCTATGGTTTCAACAAATCGCATTCAGCCGCTTATGCGATGATCACTTTCCAAACGGCGTATTTAAAGACTTATTACAAGCATGAGTTCATGGCAGCGATGCTCACTAGCGAATCCAATAAGATCGAATCCGTGGCGCGCTATATTGATGAGGTCAGGGCTTTAGAAATTGAAGTGATGCCTCCGCACATCAATTCTTCCATGCAAGATTTCAGCGTGGCGGAGTTTAAAGATCAAAAGGGCGAGCCAGAAAAGAAAATCGTGTTTGGTTTAGGAGCGATCAAAGGGGTTGGGGGTGAGCCGATTAAAAACATCATTGAAGAAAGGGCTAAAGGGGATTATAAGAGTTTAGAAGATTTCATTTCACGGGTGGATTTTTCTAAACTCACTAAAAAATCTTTAGAGCCATTAGTGAAATCAGGGAGCTTGGATAATTTAGGCTACACTAGAAAAACCATGCTCGCTAACTTGGATTTGATCTGTGATGCCGGGCGCGCTAAAGACAAAGCTAATGAAATGATGCAAGGGGGTAACTCCCTTTTTGGAGCCATGGGGGGCGGAATTAAAGAGCAGGTTATTTTAGACATGATTGATTTGGGCGAGCATGACGCTAAAACGCTTTTAGAATGCGAATACGAGACTTTAGGAATCCATGTTTCAGGCAATCCCTTAGACGAGTTTAAAGAAGAAATTAAGGGCTTTAAAAATTTAGTCAAAAGCATTGATATTGAAGAATTAGAAATCGGCTCGCAAGCTTATTTGCTGGGTAAAATCATGGAGGTTAAAAAGAAAATTGGCAAACGAAGCGGTAAGCCTTATGGCACAGCGGACATTTTAGACAGATACGGCAAGTTTGAACTCATGCTGTTTGAAAAGCAATTGAGTGCTTTAGAAGAGTTGGATATTAATAAGCCTTTAGTGTTTAAATGCAAGATTGAAGAGCAAGAAGAAGTCGCGCGATTAAGGCTTTTTGAAATCTTGGATTTAGAGAGCGCTAGAGAGGTTAAAATCCCTAAAGCCCGCTATAAAGACCCTGAAAAGCAAAAAGAAGACGTGCGCGAAATCCCCCCCATGGAAATACTCGCCTCCAGCTCTTGCTCTTTAGCGATCGTGTTAGAAAACGATGTGAAAAAAGAGTTTTTAAGACAAATCAAAGAGAGCGCTCTAAAACACCAGGGCAAACGCCCCTTGTATTTGATCATCAAAGATAAGGATAAGCAATTCAAAATCCAAAGCGATCTAATGGTAAATGAAAAGATTAAGGATGATTTTAAAGAATTAGAGTGGAGGGATTTAGCTTGAGGATCAACCAATTTTTAGCCCATTACACCAAGCATTCCAGAAGAGAGGCTGAAAAATTGGTTTTAGAGGGGCGGGTGAAAATCAACCATGAGCATGCCAAACTCGCTAGCGTGGTTAAAGAAAACGACAAGGTGTTTTTAGACAAACGACTCATCAAGCCCTTAAAAAACAAAAAATTCAGCGTGCTGGTTTATCACAAGCCAAAGGGCGAATTGGTGAGTAAAGCCGATCCCTTAAAACGGCGCGTGATTTATGAAAGCTTGGAGAAAAAATACGCCCATTTTGCGCCGGTGGGGCGTTTGGATTTTGCGAGCGAGGGGGTGCTATTATTAAGCGATAGTAAGGCGGTGGTGAGCGCTTTAATGCATGCGAATTTAGAAAAAGAGTATCTTGTTAAAATTCAAGGTTTTGTTACAAGAGAGATGGAAAACGCCATGCAAGAGGGCTTGAAATTAAAAAACGCTACTAAGGGAGCACACCAAAAAACCCCCATTAAAAGCATGGAATTTGCCCCCTTTATTGGTTATGAAATCATCAAAAACCATGCCAAATATTCTAAACTGAGAGTCATTATTAATGAGGGGAAAAACAGAGAATTGAGGCGTTTTTTTGCGTTTTTTAACGCTGGAGTGTTGGATTTAAGGCGCGTTCGTTATGGTTTTGTGAATTTGAATGCCTTGCCGGTAGGGAAAATGCGGTTTTTAAACCGCCAAGAATACAATGAGTTGCATGCGTTTATGGCTAATAGGGCTAATACTAAAGGGGATTAGCGCTTGAGTTATGCTATACTTCGGCGGTTGGGGGAAATAAAAATTAAGGATTATCATGTTAGAAGTGATTAACGGGAAGAATTACGCAGAAAAAATCGCTCATCAAGCGGTAGTGGTCAATGTGGGGGCGAGCTGGTGCCCGGATTGCAGGAAGATTGAGCCGATTATGGAAAATTTAGCCAAAACTTACAAAGGCAAGGTGGAATTTTTTAAGGTTTCTTTTGATGAAAGCCAGGATTTAAAAGAGAGCTTAGGCATTCGTAAGATCCCTACTTTGATTTTTTACAAAAACGCCAAAGAAGTGGGTGAAAGGCTTGTAGAACCTAGCTCTCAAAAACCGATTGAAGACGCTCTAAAAGCGTTATTATAAAGAGCGTTGTAAAGAGTCTTATTATAAAAATAAGAGTTTAAAAAAATCTTTTTTAACCCCTTTTTTATTTAGTCTTTTTTCATAGCCCCTTTTTCTATAAAGGGGCTAACTTCAAATGGCTTTTGTATTGTTTCTTTATCTCAAAAATCGTTTTTTATCGTTTTTAAAAGCATGTTTGTCAAAAAAGTTTCTTTAATTAAGCTAAAAATGAGCGAATTTGTGGTATTAATGCTTGCAGTGTGAAATTTGTAGGGCTAGAACTTGTAAAATGTGAAAAAAAAGACGCATAAAATGCTAAAATCCGCAAAAACACTGTGTGTTTAGATTAGAAGTTTAAAATTAGGAACGGAAGTATCTGTTTTAAATTTTGAATAGGGAGTTTCTATCACTATGGTATTGAAAACAAAATTAAAAATTATAAGCTCGGTGATTTTGAGCGCTTTATTGTGGGTGGGTTGCTCAAGCGAGATGGCAACTTATCAAAACGTGAATGATGCCACTAAAAATACGACTGCAAGTATTAACAGCACGGATTTATTGCTAACCGCTAATGCGATGTTAGATTCCATGTTTAGCGACCCTAATTTTGAGCAACTCAAGGGCAAGCATTTGATTGAAGTTTCAGATGTGATTAACGACACCACGCAACCCAATTTGGATATGAATCTTTTGACGACTGAAATCGCACGGCAGTTGCGGTTGCGATCTAATGGGAGGTTCAATATCACAAGGGCGAGCGGAGGGAGTGGCATTGCAGCCGATAGCAGAATGGTGAAACAGCGCGAAAAAGAACGAGAGAGCGAAGAGTATAATCAAGACACCACTGTAGAAAAAGGCACTTTAAAAGCCGCTGATTTATCTTTAAGTGGTAAAGTATCTAGTATCGCAGCCTCTATTAGTAGTTCTAGGCAGCGCTTGGACTATGACTTCACCCTAAGCCTTACCAACAGGAAAACGGGTGAAGAGGTATGGAGCGATGTTAAGCCTATTGTGAAGAACGCTAGCAATAAGCGTATGTTTTAAATTTATATTTGAAAGGATGAACGATGAAAAATCAAGTTAAAAAAATTTTAGGGATGAGTGTGGTAGCAACGATGGTGATCGTAGGTTGTAGCCATGCCCCAAAATCAGGTATCAGTAAAAGCAATAAGGCATACAAAGAAGCGACTAAAGGCGCTCCTGATTGGGTAGTAGGGGATTTAGAAAAAGTGGCGAAGTATGAAAAATATTCAGGGGTCTTTTTAGGAAGGGCTGAAGATTTGATCACCAATAATGATGTGGATTATTCTACGAATCAGGCTACAGCGAAAGCTAGGGCTAATTTAGCGGCGAATTTAAAATCCACTTTACAAAAAGATTTGGAAAACGAAAAAACCAGAACGGTAGACGCTTCTGGTAAAAGGTCCATCAGCGGCACTGATACTGAAAAAATTTCTCAATTAGTGGATAAAGAGTTGATCGCTTCTAAAATGCTTGCCCGCTATGTCGGTAAAGATAGGGTTTTTGTTTTAGTGGGCTTGGATAAGCAAATTGTGGATAAGGTGCGCGAAGAGTTAGGCATGGTTAAAAAGTAGGGTTTTAATGAAACGCCTTGCTATCGCGCTTGTTTTGGTGTTGGGAGTGGCGTGGGGGAAATCCTTGCCTAAGTGGGCAAAAGATTGCTCAAAAGAAGTGCAGATTGAAAAGACCCAAACCAAAGACGAAAAAATTTTAGTGTGTGGGATGAGCGATATATTGCTTTCAGATATGGATTATAGCTTGTCCTCAGCCAGACAAAACGCCTTAGAGAAAGTGATGGAAGCTTTCAAGGGGGATAAAATAGAGATTAAGGCTAGTGAGCTAAAGGCCACTTTTATTGATACGGATAAAGTTTATGTGCTTTTAAGGATTACTAAGAAGCATGTCGCTTTAATGAATGAGTAAGGATTAATATGAAAAAGATTATTCTTGCATGCCTTATGGCTTTTGTGGGTGCCAATTTAAGCGCAGAGCCTAAGTGGTATAGCAAGGCCTACAACAAAACAAACACCCAAAAAGGCTATCTTTATGGGAGTGGTTCAGCCACTTCTAAAGAAGCTTCTAAACAAAAAGCGTTAGCGGATTTAGTGGCGTCTATTAGCGTGGTGGTTAATTCCCAAATCCATATCCAAAAAAGTCGTGTGGATAATAAGTTAAAATCCAGCGATTCGCAAACGATTAACTTAAAGACCGATGACTTGGAATTGAATAATGTAGAGATTGTCAATCAAGAAGCGCAAAAAGGGATCTACTACACCAGAGTAAGGATTAATCAAAACTTGTTTTTGCAGGGTTTAAGGGATAAGTATGACGCTCTTTATGGGCAGTTTTCCACCTTAATGCCTAAAGTTTGTAAAGGGGTTTTTTTACAGCAATCCAAGAGCATGGGGGATTTATTGGCTAAGGCGATGCCTATAGAAAGGATTTTAAAAGCGTATTCTGTCCCGGTGGGTTCGTTAGAAAATTATGAAAAAATCTATTATCAAAACGCTTTCAAACCTAAAGTGCAAATCACTTTTGATAACAACAGCGATGCAGAGATTAAAGCCGCTCTCATAAGCGCTTATGCCAGAGTGCTAACCCCTAGCGATGAAGAAAAACTCTATCAAATCAAAAATGAAGTTTTCACAGACAGCGCTAATGGCATCACACGCATTAGAGTGGTTGTTAGCGCGAGCGATTGTCAAGGCACGCCTGTATTGAATAGAAGCCTTGAAGTGGATGAAAAGAATAAGAATTTTGCTATCACGCGCTTGCAATCTTTGCTTTATAAAGAATTGAAAGATTATGCCAATAAAGAAGGGCAGGGCAATACGGGGTTATAAGCAAGGTATTAATCTTGCTTTGTGCTTATTCATTCAGTTTTGTAGTGTCATTATTTTGTTTAGCGTGGCGTTTTCGCACCCATTAAAATAACCCTCTAAAAATTCATGGCTTTTGTTCTCGCCAAATAAACTAAAACATCATTCAATACTCTTTATCCCACAAACTCATCTAAAACCACACCCGCTAAAAACTAAAATTAACAAAAGCTAAAATCTTTTTTAAGGGCCTATACAAGCGAGCAAAAAGAATGACAATCAATAAAAACGAATTTTACAACAATTTTAACAACTTGGGCGCTCTCACAATCTATTACGCTTTGCATGGATTGCGCAAAGAACCTCTCTTAATACAATCTTTATTTTTTTAAAACCCTGATTTTAGCGCTCATTAAATCGTGGTTTAAAGCTTTTTTGATGTTTTCAAATTGGCGTTTTTTGTTTTTAAGGCTAATGATTTCATGATCCAAAGCGCTTAAAATGTTAGCGATAGCGATTTGTTCGTTTAGAGGGGGTAAAAGGATTTCAAAGTTTGAAAATTCATCTATCCAATAGCGTTTATGGTCTGTAACTTGATGTTTTAATAGTGTAAGTTTTTCATAGATATATTTTAAATCCGCTTGATTATTATCCCTTAAGCTAAGAATTTTAATAGCTGATGATTTTACCTTAAAAGGAAAATTTACCATTTTGCTATCAGTTGTGAAATCATCAAAAATAATTACAGGTATATTCGTATAAATTCCATGTTTATCATTTGTATAACCTAAAATAAAAGTTTTGCCTGCTGTTAAAATAGGTGTAAAGCCTTTTTGTAAGTATTGCGTTGTGGCAACTAAATATTTTGTAGGTTGTTCGTAAGATAATATATCCCCAAGCCTTACTCTTTGCCAAGCTTGATTGAAGCCTTTCAAGCGTTTTCTTTGGCTCAATAGTTCAAAGCTTAAAGCTTTTTTAACGCTTTCTTTTTTAAGAATGAGAGCGTCTAAAGAATAAAGATAACGATCCACATCGCTTAAAATATTAGCGATAGCGATTTGTTCGTTTAGAGGGGGTAAAAGGATTTCAAAGTTTGAAAATTCATCTATCCAATAGCGTTTATGGTCTGTAACTTGATGTTTTAATAGTGTAAGTTTTTCATAGATATATTTTAAATCCGCTTGATTATTATCCCTTAAGCTAAGAATTTTAATAGCTGATGATTTTACCTTAAAAGGAAAATTTACCATTTTGCTATCAGTTGTGAAATCATCAAAAATAATTACAGGTATATTCGTATAAATTCCATGTTTATCATTTGTATAACCTAAAATAAAAGTTTTGCCTGCTGTTAAAATAGGTGTAAAGCCTTTTTGTAAGTATTGCGTTGTGGCAACTAAATATTTTGTAGGTTGTTCGTAAGATAATATATCCCCAAGCCTTACTCTTTGCCAATTTGAGGGCGTTGTTAATGCGTCCATGCGTTTATCACCCCATTAACCCCAAATCTTTCAAATGCTCTAAAACTTTTGATTCGCTCTCTTTGACTTCTTTGTCTAGTTCTAACAAGCTGTTAGAGTAGCTTGAAATGATTTCATTAAGGGCGCTAATAAAAGCGTTGATGCGTTTTAAAATCTTGTTTTCTAGGGCGTTTTTCAAGCTGTTGAGCCATTTGTCTTTGATGATGAGATCCTTGATTTCATTGATTTCAAGGTTTTTATACTGGTGGAACGCTTTTAATTCCAGCTCCTCATAAGCTTTATTTTTCATTTTTAGCGCCTTGTTTTTCGCTTCTAGCAACTCTAAAGCGGTTTTTAGGATTTGTTTATCTTCTAAATCGGTGGCGTTTTTTAGCTCTTTTTTCAAAACGCTTTCGTTGATTTTCAACCCATCAAAAAGCCCCTCTTCGTTAGAATGCTCTTCTATCAATTCATCTAAAAGGGCCTCTTTTTCGTTGAGGGCGTTTTCTAATGCTTCTAATTCTTTCGCTTCTTTTTCAAAAAAGCGTTGTTTGATCAAGTTTTTAGGGATTAGATCGCTTTTGTAGTAGGTTTTTTGAACGACAAAATCCGGCTCCTCTAAATAGTTGGCCTTTTTGTTTTTGTTTTTTAGGGGGGTTAATTTCCTTAATTCTTTAGCGCTTCTAAAGCCATTGAATGAGATGAGGAACCAATCGTCTTGCAAGACTTCATTGTAGTAATCTTTGAAGAGCTGATACACGCCGTATTTGTCTAAAATTCCCACTTTTTCAAATTCTTTTAAAACCTTTTGACAAACGCTTTCTATGAGGGTTTTTGGGTTAAAACCTGGCTCTAAATGATCAAAAGTTTCAAACAGATTCAATCGGTCAAAAGCGTTTAAAACAGAAGCATGGAAAGCTTGGAATTCTGAGCTTTGGGTGATTAATTCTTTAATGTTTTCGCATTCTGTTTTTAAAGCGTAATAGCCCTCTTTATCGCTCTTTTTAAACAGCGTGTTTTTAAGCTCTTTAAACACTTGAAAATAAGGGGCGTAGGCTTTTATTTCGTTTTTGGGCAAATAACTGGCCTTGTGGCTGTTGATTAAAGCGAACAAGTCTTTTTCCAATTCTTGCTTAGAGGCAATGTAGCGCGGGATGTTCAAGTTATAGTCGTTAGCGCTGATTTCTTCTAGGCTCACCATTTTGGAATAATAAGGGATTTCTTTGTAAGCGTTAAAAGTGTCTATCATTTTTTGGACATCTTGCTCTCTCAAGCGGTTTTTATTGCCGTCTTTTTTAAAATCCTTGCTCGCATCGATCATAAAAACGCCCTTTCTGGCGTGCGCGTTTTCTTTGTCTAAAACGATCACGCATGCAGGAATGGAAGTGCCATAAAAAAGATTAGGGGCTAGGCCTATCACGCCTTTAATATAGCCTTTTAGTAAAAGATTTTTTCTAATCACTCCCTCAGCGTTCCCCCTAAATAGCACCCCATGGGGTAAAATCACTGCCCCTTTGCCTGTGTCTTTTAAGGATTTGATGATGTGGAGCAAAAAAGCAAAATCGCCATTTTTTTCAGGGGGCGTGCCGTCTTCAAAACGATTGAAACGATCGTTAATGACTTGCTTGCTTTTAGGGTCTATGCTTAGCCCGTCAGTCCAGTTTTTCAAGCTAAAGGGAGGGTTAGCCACAACATAATCAAAGGTTTTTAGCATGCCATTTTCAGTAGTAAAAAGGGGGTTAGAAAGGGTGCTAGAACCCCCTTTAGCAATATCAGCATCAGCGCTATTGTGTAAGATCATATTCATTTTACAAAGGGCTGTGGTGGAAATGTCTTTTTCTTGACCATAGATAGTTAAACCCTTTTTGCCGGCCAAACTAGAAGCTTTTAACAATAACGAACCGCTCCCGCAAGTGGGATCATAGATGCTTTTATCCTGTCTGGTGTTTTCATCAATGCCAAGCAAAAGGGATAATAAAAGCGAAACTTCGCTAGGGGTGTAAAACTGCCCTTTGGATTTACCGGATTCGCTGGCGAAATGGCGCATTAAGTATTCGTAAGCATCACCCAACAAATCATCGTCTAAAGCCCCATGCGCGCCCAAACTCAAATCCGCAAAGATTTTAACCAAATTAGAAAGGGTGTCTACCATCGCTTTACCCTCTCCAAGCTTAGTGTTATCGTTAAAATCCACGCTGTCAATCACGCCTTTTAAGTCGTTTCGCTCTGCGATCTTGGCGATGATTTTATTGAGCTTGTCGCCTATTTCCTTATCGCCCTCTAAAGCGAGAATGTCTTCATAAAAGCACCCTTGTGGCACTTCTATTTCACTAAAGCTATTGTTTCTGGCTTTATCGCTGATGTATTTTAAAAAAAGCAGGTTCAAAACATAGTTTTTATACTCGCTCGCATCCATTCCGCCCCTCAAACTATCCGCTCCAGCCCATAAAGAGCTATACAATTCGCTTTTTTTGATCGCCATTTTAACCGCCCTATTTTGTTTTTAGGATTATAATATAAAGCGGTAAAAAGCGTTCTTAAGGGGTTTATGATGAAAACAGAAAAAGAAGTTCAAAATCAAGTCATAGAAACTTTTAAAGCAATGGGCTATGCGTATTTAGGGGATTTAACAAAGAGCGATAACGAAAACATCAATAAAGAAAGCCTAAAAGCATGGCTAATTAAAAATCAAAAAATCAATGATGAAAGGTGGCGTAAAATTGAGCAGAAAATCCATGACGCTTTAAAAAACGATTTATACGAAGCGAATCAAACATTTTACGAGCTTTTAATTTATGGCGTGAAAACTAAAATAAGCCAGAATGAAAACACTCAAACGACTTATCTCATTGATTGGAAAGACGTTTCCAAGAATGAATTTAGCGTGGCTGAAGAAGTGAGCGTTAAAGGGCCAAACGCAAAACGGCCGGACATAGTGCTTTATGTTAATGGGATCGCTTTAGGGGTGCTAGAATTGAAAAAATCCAGCGTGAGCGTGGAAAGCGGTATCAGGCAAAATTTAGACAACCAAAAGAAAGAGTTTATTAGAGATTTTTTCAAAACGATCCAATTGGTTATGGCGGGTAATGAAAGTCAAGGGCTAAGATATGGCGTCATAGAAACTAAAGAAAAATACTACCTTTCTTGGAAAGAAGAGGGCGTTTTAAAAAATTTGTTTGAAACGATTGAATGCTTTTTGGATAAAAAAAGGTTTTTAGAATTTATCCATGATTTTTTGATTTTTGATAAGGGGCAAAAGAAATGCGCCCGGTTCCATCAGTATTTTGCAATTAAAAAAACGCAAGAATTTATCCAAAGAAAAGAAGGGGGGATTATCTGGCACACGCAAGGCAGCGGTAAGAGCCTTACCATGGTGTGGCTTGCTAGATGGCTAAGAGAGAATATCCAACAAGCGAGGATTTTAATCGTTACGGACAGGAGGGAATTAGACGCTCAAATTCAAGGCGTGTTTTTGGGAATAGGCGAGAATCTTTATCGCGCCGACAGCAAGAAGGATTTGTTGAGCGTGCTGTTTGAAAATAAGAAATTTTTGGTTAGCTCGCTTATGCATAAGTTTGATGACAACGACTTAAAACAACCTGTTTTAAAGGAATGGGTTGTTTTAGTGGATGAATGCCACAGAACCCAAAGCGGTAAATTGCATAAAGCCATGAAAAGCCTGCTCCCTAATGCGATTTTTATCGCCTTTAGCGGCACGCCTTTATTGAAACAAGAGAAAAAGACAAGCCAGGAAGTGTTTGGGAATTACATCCATTGCTATAAATTTAATGAAGCCGTTAGCGATAGGGTGGTGTTAGATTTAAATTATGAAGCCAGAAGCGTGAATCAGTATGTCAGCGACCCTGTAAAGCTAGACGAATATTTTGAATTAAAAACCCAAGGCTTGAATGAGGCGGCTAAAACAGAGCTTAAAAAGAAATGGGCTAATTTGCAAAAAGTTTTTTCCACTAAAAACAGATTGGAACATATTGTGCAAGATATTGTATTGGATATGGCAAAACTCCCAAGATTAAGCAATGGAAAGGGGAATGCCATGCTGGTGGCTGAAAGCGTGTATAACGCATGCCGGTATTTTGAACTCTTTTTAGAAACAGAATTAAAGGATAAGGTGGCTGTGATCACAAGCTATGAACCCAATATCGCTGATCTTAAAGATTGTGGGAGTGATGAGAGCGAAGAGAGTTACAAATACCGCACTTATTGCAAAATGCTGCAAAACTTTTTTAATGAAAAAGATGAGAAAAAAGCCCTTAACAAAACCAAAGAGTTTGAAGAAGAAGTTAAAAAGCGTTTTATTAATGAGCCTGCTAGAATGAAGCTATTGATCGTGGTGGATAAGCTATTGACCGGTTTTGATGCGCCAAGCCTCACTTATTTATACATGGATAAGAAAATGCAAGATCATGGGCTTTTTCAAGCGGTGTGCAGGGTGAATAGATTGGATAGCGAAGATAAGGATTTTGGCTGTATCATAGACTATAAGGATTTGTTTGATAGCCTACAAGAAGCGCACAGCGATTACACCAATAAAGCGTTTGAAAACTATGAAAGAGAAGACATTCAAGGGCTTATTTCTGACAAAGCCCAAAAGATTAAGAAAAGATTAGAAGAAACTAGAGATCAGTTAAAATCGCTTTGTGAAAGCGTGAAAGAGCCAAAAGATGAAATGGATTATATCGCTTATTTTTGTGGGAACGATTTAGAAAAAAACGCTCAAAAAAGGCGGTTGTTTTACCAGCTTGTTGGCGCGTTTTTAAGAATGTTTGTGGAATTGAATAATTTAGAAAAGCCCGTTTATTCTAAAGAAGAAACGCAAAAAATCAAACAAGAAGCGGAATTTTACAGGCATTTACAAAAGGTGATTGGCTTGAGTAGTGGGGATAGCGTGGATTTAAAAAGCTATAGCGAAGACATGCGCCGGATCTTAGACGCTTACATTAAAGCCACGGACAGCAAGACGCTCATTAAAATAGAAGATCAAGGGCTGTGCGAAGTTTTAGCCCAAATGAATATTGATGATTTTAATAAGGCGTTATCTCAAGTATTTAAAAATGAAAGCTCTATGGCAGAAAGCATCGCTAACAACACTAAAAAACGCATTATAGAAAAAGAAGCGAGCGATCCTAAGTATTACGAAAAATTATCTTCGCTTTTAAACGATTTGATCAACCAGTTTAGGGAAAAGAAATTAACCTATTTAGAATACTTGCAACAAATCCACAATCTAGCCCAACAAGTTATCCATAAAGAAGATAAAAATTACCCTAAAAAGATCAACACTAAGGCTTTAAAAACCCTCTATGATAATTTAGATGAAAATGAAGCCTTAGCCCTAGAAACAGACGCATGCATAAGGGGTAATAAAAAAGATGGTTGGGTGGGGCATAATCAAAAAGAAAAAAATCTTAAAATCGCTTTAAGAAAAATCATAAACGATGAGGTTTTGTTAGAAAACATCTTTAATTTAGCCAAACACATAGAGGAGTATCACTAATGAACGCTTATTGTTTGACTTTAAATAATACCAACATCGCTATAGAAAAAAAGGATATTAAGCATTTGCACGTTAGCGTTTGCCCGCCTGATGGCTCTGTGCATGTGTCTTGCCCCCTAGCTTTAAACGATGAGAGCCTTAGGCTTTCTTTGATTAAAAGACTCCCTTGGATAAAAGAACAGCAACAAAATTTTTTAAACCAAAACAGACAGAGCCAAAGAGGAATGCTAGAGAGAGAAAGCCATTATCTTTTTGGGAAACGCTATTTGTTAAAGATTGAACACACCATAAAAAACACTTCGTTCTCCAAAGCCCTAAATATTTAATCTTGCATGTCCATCAAAAGACAAGCTTAGAAAACCGCTTAAAAGTGTTAGAAAACTACTACAGACAAGTTTTAAGAGAAAAAATACAAACCTACATCAACCAATACGAAAAGATTTTAAACGAAAGCATACAAAGCTTTAAAATCCAAAAAATGAAACGGATATGGGGGAGTTGTAATATTGCTAAACGCACCTTGCTTTTTAATTTGGAATTGGCTAAAGCGCCTAGTGAGGGCATTGAATATGTGGTTGTGCATGAATTATTGCATTTAAAAGCGCGCCACCATAACGAATATTTTAGGGATTTGCTGAGTTTGTATTTGCCCAATTGGCAAAGGGCTAAGGCCAGCCTCAAAGAAACTTATTTGGAGCGCTCTTAAATGAAGATTCCATCATTTTAATCAAACCGCTAAGCGGCTCATCATAGCGTAATAATCCCTCTCCTTTTTAAAGCCTTTAGAAAGTGTAGTTCAAATACGCTGTAACCGATCTTCCAGGTGCAGGTTGTAAGCCTGCGGGGCTAGAGCCAATCCCTGTAAAATAATACTTCATGTTGAAGATATTATTGATTTGCAAACTTCCTGTAACTCTGTGTCTTCCGTTTTCCCAGAAAATTTGGCTCACTTGGATATTCCACACCCAATACCAAGGCAATAGCCCTTCATGTTGGGTCATACACCAAGCTTCGCATTGATAACCGCTATTGAGAACGCTTTCATAGTTGTTCCCCCCACTATAATATTGCATCCCATAATAGCCTCCTGCTGCACTGTTGCTAATCCCGCTATAAGCGCGGCTATAAAAATAGCTAGAAATACCAATGGTGGTTTTACGCCAATTGTAGCGAGCGTCAAGAATGAACTGGAAAGGGCTTACAAAAGGGAAATGCTTGTTATAGCTAGTCCCTTTTAGCACATCCCCGTTCAAGTCTGTTAAAGGGCCATGGCTGGTTACACGAGTGTCAATGTAGTTGAAAGCGGCATGGAATTGCAACCCTCTAATAGGCCTGTAATACAATTCCAGCTCCACGCCTTGAGAATAGCCATTAATGGGGCGCACATTACCTTTCATGGGGCCGCTTGTATAGACTGAATACTGCCCGGTGGCAAAATCGCGCGCCCAAATCCTGAAGTAGTCCGCATTGAAGCTAAACTTATCTTTATAGGTGTAGCGCGCTCCTGCTTCCACCGTGTCAAAGTGTTGGGTAAAATACTCCGCTCCTCCATAGCTCAAAACATCTAATTGAGGCGGGACGAAAGAGCGTTGGTAGTTGAAGTAGGTAAGCACATTGTGATCGCCTTGCACAGGGATAAAGCCAATGTTGGTTGAGGGCATCCAATTGTTCATGTGCTTGATTTTTCTTAAATCCTTCTCAGGGATTTGCATCCAGTTAGACGCATTTTCGTTGTTGTATTGCACAAAAGCGTAGCGCAAACCAGGCACGATGAAAAAGCGCCCGTCCCAAGCTTCAATGCGATCGCTCAAATAAACCGCTGTGTAATTGTTACGCCAGTTATTCCAGTTTCTATAAACGCCATGCTTGATGTGGGGTTTCCAACCGCTCATCACATTAGCACCCTCACACAAGAAACCTGCCCCCTCACCGCTCGTTTTGGTGGCGCATTCATTGGTGTTTAAGTATTGGCGCTGTAAAAAAGTGGTGGTCATGAAACGCAAGCCCATGATAAAGGTTTGCTTGACTTTCCCGGTATTGACGATCAGATTCACTTTAGGCTCAAAAGCGTTGTTAATGGAGCGCACAGGGTTTTCTACTTCTGCCCAACCATTGTAGTTAGTGGCATAATAAGGCACAGCCAAGTTATACCCTGCCGGAAGTCCTGCCGCCCTGCATGCCGCTTCGCTAAAACAAGTAACCATGTTAGCGCTATTGTAGCTAGAGCTCACTTGAAAGTCCCTAGTCATCAACTGCCCGTAGTAGGTGAAGCTAAAAGTCCCGCCCACTCTGTCTAAATCCCCAAAGCGGTTTTCATACACAGCCCCAAAGCGTTGTGAGCGCCCGCCTTTTTGGTTTAAGGGGCGCAAATTAGCGAAGCGGTTTATTTTGTAATCTTGCTCGCTGAGTGATCCCGGTTGAGCGACAGCAAAATCGTAGTATTGGTAATAGGCTTTAATCCCATTGCTTTCATTGATGTCATAGATCCCATCCAGCCAATAGTTTGAAATATTAGAGGGGCTATTGTCCCTAAAGCCTTGTCCTCTAACCCAGTTAGCTTGCGCTTGGATACCCACATGTTTATTGATCATCCCTCCGCTCCTCACATAGGTGTTATAGAGGAGATTGTTGCCTAAAGACTTGATGAAAGAAGGATCGCCGGTTTTATCAGGGGGAGCGGCAAACCCGGCGTTTCTAGCCTTAGCCCAATAAGTGATCCTTTCAGCCGCTTGGTTTTCCCATTGAGTAGGGATAGGCTTAGTGATGATATTGACAATACCCCCATAAGTGTTAGGCCCATACTGCACGCTGCCTCCACCTTTAATCACATCAATGCGATCAATGGCTTGAAAGGTAACGGGGAAAATGTCTAGCTCAATGTGGGCGTAGGGGGCCATATAGACAGGAATACCATTAACTAACATAAGCGTCGCATCGCTATGCCCTGAACCCCCAGCTCCAAAGCCACGGATTTGGATAGTGGGCATAGCCCCCACACCTGTCGCATTCCTAATTTGCAGACCGGGGACATTCTGTAAAGCTTCTTCAATGCTTTGGTTAGCTTGCTGGGTGAGCGCTTTATTAGAGATCACCGTGCGGCTTCCTGTGTATTTTTTCACTTCTTCATCTTGCCAACTCTTAGGCGCGGTAATCCCGCTATAACCCAAATTGACCTGCCCAGAATAATCAGATCTATCCTTTTTGCCGGCAGTAGAAACCTTGCCCAAAGTGTAGTCTTTTTCCTTAGCGAACAAAGACTCTTGGCAAATCAAGCTGGCAGTTAAAGCCAACAGAACTTTTTTATGCAAAACAAACTCCTTAATGTTTTAAGAGATTAAAAAATGATTTAAATTTTTTAAGTAAAATCAAACCAATAACGAATGCAAGTATTAAGTAATAAAAATAAAAAAAACTTAATAATGCACGGAATTTTATCATAAAAATTCTTAAAATTTTATTAATCCCATGAAAATCTTTTTTTTTTTTTTTTTTGATTTTGCTGATTTTACTCAATCTCTAGTGAAAAATTCCCATTTTTGACACACAACGAGCCTGCATGCACTCTCAAAACACACAAGACATTTTTTGGTGCTCAAAGTGGTTTAATTTTCCATCTAAACACCGCCCCTTATAGAACAAAACATAAGCTGATAATCTAGGCCTAAGCTTTAAATGATCTCAAAAGCGCTTGCCCTAAATGATTACTTTTTTATGTTTGTGTATATACCATTTTAGCCCTAAAATCCTTGATCAAAAGCATTTTACTCTTATTCTTTCTTAGTGCCTCTTGTTGTTGGTTTCATTTTTCAACTTTTTCAACCTTTTATCGTTTGGTTTGAAAAGCGATCAGTAACTCCTTGCAAAAGATCGCTCCTTGTCTTTAATTTTACAGCGATTGATGATGAGATCTAAGATCTCTAAAACCTGCTCTTCTTCTTCGTTATTGTGTTTGACGCTCACCGTGGGGTTGTATTCGGTTACCTCAAGCGCTCCTAATCGGTCTTTAAAACTTTCTAAAAGCAAGCCCAGTAATTGCTTTAATTCATCAAAACTCAGCCCGTTATTTTCACGCACGCCGGTAGAAGTGAAAAGCTTGCCATCCATAATGTCTAAATCCAAGCTAAGGTAAATAATATCCACCGCTTTTAACAATTCTTTGGTTTTTTGAACCACTTCTTGCATGTTTTCTCTTATCGCATCCACGCTAAATAAAGGGATTTCTAATTCCTTAATCACATCTCTTTCGCTCTGTTCGGTGCTTCTTACCCCAAAATACACCAAACATTTAGGATCAATTTCTAACCCCCCTTTTTCTAACCCCAAAGAGCAAAGCTTTTGCCATGCCTTTTCTTCGCTCTCGCTCATGCGATTAAACCCGCTACGGACACGATTTAAAACCATGCCTAAAGGCATGCCGTGGATATGCTTTGAATCACTGTCATAAGCCGTGTGAATATCCGCATGCGCGTCTAAATACAAAATCCCTATTTTTTTGTCCTTATGAACGCTCCTAAAGGCTTGGAAAATCCCAAACATGTTCGCATGCTCTGAGCTTAAAATCAAAGGGAATTCTTTTTTCTCAAACACTTCTTTCATGCAAGGGATCAAATTTTCTTTACAAAAAAGGTAGTAATCTTCAAAATTCTTAGCGTATCTAAACTCTTTATAAAGCACGCAACGCTCTTGAGTGATCGTTTGCATGCCTTTAATCACATCGCCATGCGTCGCGCTCAAAACCTCTCTCAAACGCCTAACCCCTTTATCGGTGCCTCTTTTTGATGCTCCTAACTCGGCTTCTAATCCTACTAAAATCATTTTATAACTCCTTTAAATTCCTTTTTCTTGCTGATAGCCCCATTTGTCTTTACTCAAATAATACGCCCCATAGCAAAGCCCCATAAACACTAGCGTGAGATACCCTCCAATGCGTTCATTTGCATCCATATACGCCCCTATAAGCCCCACCAAACACCCGCTGATGCCAATAATTTGGATCAAGGGATTAAGAGGGGCTTTATAAGGCAAGTCTTTTAAGGATTTTCCCAAAGCCAGATACTCTTTCCTGAAGCGGTATTGCGCTACGCTGATGCTGATCCATACAATAATCACCATAAAACTCACCACATTGATCAAGCTTGCCATGATTTTTTCTGGTGCAAACGCTTCGGTGAGCATGCCAATAAGTGTAACCCCTAAAGATAAATACAAAGCATAAGTGGGCGTGCCAGAGGCGTTAAGTTTAGCAAAAAGGGGGAAAAACATCTTTTTTTGGCTTAAGCCATAAATCATCCTTCCTGAAGCGTATAACCCAGAATTAGCGGTGGATAAAATCGCAGTGACAATGACAAAATTCATAATATCTGCCGCATAAGGGATACCCACGCCCAAAAAGGGTAAGGGGATTTTTTCTAAAGCGCTCACAAAAGGGCTTTGCGTCAAACCACTATCCGTCATGGGCAAAAACACCGATACCACAAACACCGCCCCTAAAAAGAAAAACACGATCCGCCACAAAGTCGCCTTAATCGCTTTAGGCATGACTTTTTTCGCGTCTTTAGTTTCTCCTGCTGCAACGCCGATAATCTCTGTGCCCGTGTAAGCAAAAATCACCGCTAAAATCGCCCCAAAGAACGCCCCCACGCCTTTAGGGAAAAAGCCTTTTTCTAGCCCTTGAGTCTCCCCATTAAAATAGAAATTAGCAAACACGCCTTCAAAACCATGCAAATAAAACGAATAAACAATGCCAATGCACCCAAGCACAATGAACACAAAGACCGCTAAAACCTTGATGGTGCTGAGCAAAAATTCGCCTGTGGCAAAAATTTTAACCGAAAAGAAATTCAATAAAAATAAAAGCGCAATGCATGCGATGACCCACACATACACAGGAATAGTCGGGAACCATCGTTGCATGAGCAAGCCTATAGCGATGTATTCCACGGCCACGGTTAAAACCCAGCTCAGCCAATACATCCAAAAGACCATATACCCTGTGCTTGGGTTAATAAAACGGCTCGCATAATCCCCAAAACTCCCTGTAGTGGGATACACGCTCGCTAATTCCCCTAAAGATAAAACAATAGAATAGACAATAATCCCTCCAATCAAATACGCTAAAAGCGTGGCTAAAGGGCCCGCGCTAGCGATATTCCCCCCTGTGCCCACAAAAAGCCCGGTGCCAATCGTCCCCCCTAAAGCGATCATCATCAATTGGTTGAAGCCAATGTCCCTGCTTAAAGTCGTGTTGTCTTTCATAAACGCATCCTTTAATCGTTAAGTAAATTTTATTTTAAATCCCAACCAACAATTACAAAATAAATAATCGTTAAGTAAATTTTATTTTAAATCCCAACCAACAATTACAAAATAAAATGAATAACAAACAAAATTAATTTTATTGTGTAAAAGAGTAAGACTATTTAGCTTTTTAAAAGAAAGATACCCAATCGTTTAATGGAGTGAGTATAATCATAACTGACACTACTATTTAAAGGATTAACATGACTATTGGGCTAGTCAAAGAAAGCATGGATTTAGAATCACGAGTGGCTTTGGTGCCTGATGATGTGGCGCTAATCATTCAAAAGGGCGTGGGGGTTTTAGTGGAAAATCAAGCCGGTGCTAATAGCGGTTATAGCAATGAAGCGTATGAGAGCGTGGGGGCTAAAATCGTGGATATTAAAACAGCGTGGGGGCAGGATTTGGTGGTCAAATGCAAAGAACCTTTAGAGCATGAATACCCTTTGTTGAAAGAAAAAGCCGTGCTGTTTAGTTATTTGGATCTAGCGTATCAAAAAAGCTTGTGCGAAATGTTTATAGATAAAAAAATCACTTCCATTTGCACTGAAACCATTGCCGGGCCTAAAAACGACTACCCTATTTTAGCGCCTATGAGCGTGGTGGCTGGGAGATTGGCTGCGCATTTAATCCAGCATTATTTACTGGCTTTAGAGCATGTTAAGGGGTTTATGGGTAAGGGGGTCATGCTAGGGGGGTTATCGGGTGCGCAAAGGGCTAAAATCGTCGTGGTTGGAGGCGGTGTGGTTGGCATGGAGAGTGCGAAAGTCTTAAGCCAAATGGGGGCTAAAGTAACGATTTTAGAATTAGACTACGCTAAATTGCAAAACCACCCCTATTATCATTTGTATGATTTAGAAGTTTTAAGCGTGAATGAAGCCAATATCATTCAAGCCTTAAGCGGAGCGGTGGGGCTAGTGGGAGCGGTGTTAGTTACAGCGAGCCAAACCCCTAAAGTGATCTTAAGAAGGCATTTAAAACACATGCAAAAACAAGGGGTAGTCATTGATGTGGCTTGCGATTTAGGGGGGTGCATAGAGACCATACACCAGACAAGCCATTCTAACCCGGTGTATGTGGAAGAAGATTTATTGCATTATGGCGTGCCGAACATGCCAGGGATTGTCGCTAAAACGAGTTCTACGGCTTATAGCCATGCGAGCGTGCCGTATTTGTTGTATTATTTAGAGCATGGCTTAAAAGGTTTTTTAACAGCCAACACTAAAATCGTGGCAAACACCCTTGGAGGCTTGAGCGCTTATAACGGCTATATCACCCAAGAAGGCATCGCTAAAGCGTTCAATCTGGCGTTCAAATCGCCTTCAGACATTTTAAAGGAGCTTTGAAGCGAGCTTTAAAAAGAGCATGGCGATAAACCATGCGTCTTCATGTGTGGAAATATTTCAAAAAAAAAAAAAAACACTTTTTAATGTTATAATCTACCCTAAATCATACAAGGGGTTTTTATGGCAAATGAAGTCAAAGGCGTAGATCGTCCATTAAAAGATATTTTAGCTACAGCACTTGTTTCTTATTACCAAATCCCTGATTACCAACGCCCTTATCAATGGACAGAAAAAAACTGCGAAAAGCTTTTAGACGATTTGTTTTCTAGCTATGAATATTATAAAGGAAGCGGTTATTTTTGCGGATCATTAGTTTTAATCGTAATTAACACAGATTCCGAAACTAACGCTGAAACCTATGATATTGTGGATGGTCAGCAACGCTTAAGCACTTTCATTCTGCTGGCAAAAGTTTTAGCCACCCTCTATAATAATGAAGTTTTAAACAATAAAACTAGCAAAGATTTTTTAGAAAAGAGTTTGGGCGATACTGATGGAGAAAAAAGAAAGCGGTTGACTTTTAATACTATAGGGCTTAACGCTAAAGATGATTTTCAAGATGCCTTAGATTTTTTTGACGATCTTGATGCAAGCAAGGGTAAGGATAGCAAGAGTAACGACCCAAGCAAGGGTAAGAACAGCTACTTGAAAAATGCGATTTGTTTAAAAAACTATCTTAAAGAGAAAGAGATTAAAGACATTAACGGTTTCATTAAGTGGTTGTATTTTAAGGTCGTATTTATCAAAACCACTTGCCCCAATGTGAGTATGGCGTTAAGGATTTTTAGTGTTTTAAATGCTAGAGGTTTGCCCTTGCATGCGATAGATGTTTTTAAGGTGGAGTTACTAAAAAAACTCGCTAACAAAAAGGATCAAGAAGAGTTTGTGTCTCGTTGGAGTGCCTTGCATCAAAAATGCTCAGGGAATGAGTCAAAATTTCCAAAGAGAAAAGAGAACAAGCGAGAGAAGAATGCCACAGAAACCTTATTCAGCTGGTATTTAATCTATCTCAATCCGGTAACTTCTAGAGAAAAAATGGAAAAAAGGCTCGTTACTTGGTTTAAAAATCTTAATAAACCCCCTTTAGAATACTTTAAGGGCGTAGAAGATTTCTATAACGCTTATTGTGAGGTGCTAGAAATGCAAGACCGACACGCTTACTTGCTCTCGTATAAAGATGATGATTATTTGCGTGTTATTTTGTGCGCCAGTTTGTTACACCGCTATAGCGATCAAGACATAGAGGCTTTAAAGGAGTTGTTGGTCAAGTTTTACTACCAAGATTGGGTTGCAGGGCAGACAAGATCCACACGCAGCCAAACTTGTTGCAATATCATTGATGCCTTGAAAGAAAAGAAAAGCGTAAGATACATCGCTTCTATTGTTGTAAAAAAATATTTAGATGATAAAAATATCACGCAACGCTTTAAGGACAATCTAAAAGACAGCAACTTATACACGAAATTCTACTTCGCTGGTAAATCCGTCAAAAAAAATTCATGGGTCAAACCCATTCTCATTTTAGTGGAATATTTCATGAGCGATAACGCCAACCCCGCTTATATTAAAATGGATGACGATTTGCATGTTGAACGCATTTTGCCCCAAAACCCCGATCCTTCAAGCCAATGGGTGAAAGACTTTAGCGAAGAAGAAAGAGGGTTATACACGCATTCTTTGGCCAACCTCACGCTTTTAGGAGGCACGAAAAACGCTCAAGCTTCAAATTTGGATTTCAAAGATAAAAAGAAAATCTACATGGGAGAAGAAATCAAGTTAAACAAGAAGAAACCTTTTAAGGTGATGACTTGCTATAAGATGACCATAGACATTGCACACAAATACACAGAATGGACGCCTAAAAGTTTAGAAAAAAGAAAAGAAGAGTTGATTCAAATCATTGAGAGCGTTCTAACGCTCTAGGGACGCGCCCCTAGAAAGTGAACACGTAATTCACATACCACGAATACACGCGCCTAAACCCTATATCCAAATTTTTTGCAGTGATGTAGGGGTTTTTCTTTAGCATGGGGAATTTCACGCCCGCTTCAATGCTAGAATGCTTTAAGATCCTTAAGCGAGCCCCCACATTGAATAAAAATTGGAAAGAAGTGGCTTTTTTGCTCACAAGGGCTTGTTCCACTAAAATGCCCTCAAAGCTCGGCGTTGCCATAAGCCATGAATTACCGGCCAATTGCACCCCACCAAAAGCCCCCAAACTCATGATGCCGTTATTAATGACATTGACCATCACATCCATAGCCCCCCCATAAGTGAGCATGTTCGGCTCAAAGGTTTTAGGATCAGCAAGGCTTGTTAAACGATTGATTTCTTGTTTCCCAAGAATTTGACCCGCCAATCGCGCCACTTCGCTGTTATAGTTAGGGTTTTTAAGCCTAATAGAATTGGCATGAGCGTAGTCAAAAAACCCATAAAGGCGTAAGCCAAAGTGTTTTTCAAAGAAAAATTGATACCCTAAAAGCGCGTCAAAGCCTTTGATAGTAGCGTTGGTGGCTTGTTTTTGAGAATTAATATCCGCATGCATTTGGGCTTGCCCTTGCAAATAACCCGCTCCTAAAAAAACGCCATTGCCATCCATGGCTAATAGCGCGTTCATAGAAACAATCAAAGCCAATAAAGATTGAGAAAAAAATTTTTTCATGTGTGATTTCTTAACATAATGTTTACATTCTTAAAAAGAATACCCAAAAAACAATTAAAAACGATTAAAGAATGAAACATTAACCACAATAAAAACTTTTCATGAATTTCACATAAGATGATAAAAAAGCATTAAAACCCCTTTTTTAAAATTTTGTTTCAAGCTTTAAGCTACAATATACGAATGAAAGATTCACATCAAACTATCGGCGTGTTTGTGCGGCCTACTCATTATCAAAACCCTCTTTTTAACGAGCTAGAGCAGGCTAAAGAATGGGTTTTAAAGCTTTTAGAAGATGAGGGGTTTGAAAGCTTTATGATTGATAGCCTTGATGGGGCAAAAGATGAACGATTGATAGAAAAAGCTGATGCGTTTTTGTGTTTAGGGGGCGATGGCACGATTTTAGGGGCTTTAAGAATGACGCATTCTTACAATAAGCCATGTTTTGGGGTTAGAATTGGGAATTTAGGGTTTTTGAGCGCGGTTGAATTGAACGGGTTGAAAGATTTCTTACAAGATCTCAAGCAAGATAGGATCAAATTAGAAGAACATTTGGCTTTAGAGGGCCGTATTGGAAACACCTCTTTTTATGCGATCAATGAAATCGTGATCGCCAAGAAAAAAGCTTTAGGGGTTTTAGACATCAAGGCATGCGTGGGCCATACGCCCTTTAACACCTATAAAGGCGATGGGCTTATCATTGCCACGCCCCTAGGCTCAACCGCTTATAATTTGAGCGCTCATGGGCCGATTGTGCATGCCTTAAGCCAAAGCTATATTTTAACGCCCCTGTGCGATTTTTCTTTAACGCAACGCCCTTTAGTGTTAGGAGCGGAATTTTGCTTGAATTTTTGTGCTCATGAAGACGCTCTTGTGGTCATTGATGGGCAAGCCACCTATGATTTGAAAGCTAACCAACCCCTATACATTCAAAAAAGCCCCACGACCACCAAACTCTTACAAAAAAATTCAAGGGATTATTTTAAAGTGCTTAAAGAAAAGCTATTATGGGGGGAAAGCCCTAGCAAAAAAAGATAAAAAAGATAAAAGGGTAAAAAACATGCGAGATTTCAATAACGCTCAAATCACACGCTTAAAAGTGCGTCAAAACGCTGTTTTTGAAAAATTGGATTTGGAGTTTAAAGACGGCTTGAGCGCGATTAGTGGGGCTAGTGGGGTGGGCAAAAGTGTTCTGATTGCGAGCCTTTTAGGGGCGTTTGGGCTTAAAGAGAGCAACGCTTCAAACATTGAAGTGGAATTGATCGCACCCTTTTTAGACACGGAAGAATACGGCATTTTTAGAGAAGATAACCACGAACCTTTAGTCATCAGCGTGATTAAAAAAGAAAAAACGCGCTATTTTTTAAACCAAACAAGCCTGTCTAAAAACACGCTCAAAGCGTTATTAAAAGGTTTGATCAAACGCCTATCCAACGACAGATTTAGCCAGAATGAACTCAATGATATTTTAATGCTCTCCTTATTAGATGGCTATATTAAAAACAAAAACAAGGCGTTTAGCCCCCTTTTAGACGCGTTTGAAGAAAAATTCACCCATTTAGAAAAGCTAGAAAAAGAAAGGCGATCGTTAGAGGATAAAAAGCGTTTCCAAAAGGATTTAGAAGAGCGTTTGAATTTTGAAAAAATGAAATTAGAGAGATTGGATTTAAAAGAAGATGAATACGAACGCCTTTTAGAGCAAAAAAAATTGCTTTCTAGTAAGGAAAAATTGAACGATAAAATCGCTTTGGCGTTAGAGGTGCTAGAAAATACCCATAAAATCACGCATGCTTTAGAGAGCGTGGGCCATAGCGCTGAGTTTTTAAAAAGCGCTTTATTAGAAGCGAGCGTTCTATTGGAAAAAGAGCAGGCTAAATTAGAAGAGTGCGAGCGTTTGGATATTGAAAAAGTGCTAGAAAGGCTTGGCATGCTAAGTGGGATCATTAAGGATTACGGGAGTATTATGCATGCTAAAGAACGATTAGGGCATGTTAAAAACGAATTGCATAATTTAAAAGAAATTGATAGCCATTGCGAAACTTACTACAAAGAAATAGAGCAACTAAAAACCGAATGCTTGAAATTGTGCGAAGAAATAAGCGGCTTTAGAAAAGAGTATTTAGCCGGTTTTAACGCTCTTTTAAGCGCTAAAGCGAAAGATTTGCTCCTAAAAAGCCCCAGTTTGGTTTTAGAAGAAGCCCCCATGAGCGAAAAAGGTGCTCAAAAACTCGTTTTGAATTTGCAAAATTCCCAATTAGAAACCTTAAGCTCTGGAGAATACAGCCGCTTGAGGTTGGCGTTCATGCTTTTAGAAATGGAGTTTTTAAAGGATTTTAAAGGCGTGTTGGTGTTAGATGAAATGGATTCCAATTTGAGTGGTGAAGAGAGTTTAGCAGTCTCTAAAGCCCTTGAAACCTTAAGCAGCCATTCGCAAATCTTTGCCATTTCGCACCAAGTCCATATCCCAGCGCTCGCTAAAAACCATATTTTAGTCTTCAAAGAAAACCACAAAAGCCTTGCAAAAACCCTTAATAACGAAGAAAGGGTTTTAGAAATCGCGCGCATGATAGGGGGGAGCGAAAACATAGAGAGCGCGATTTCTTTCGCTAAAGAAAAATTAAAGGCGCAAGAATGAAATTTTTTCTTTTAAAGAAATTCAGCGAATTTTTAAACACCCAAACGCATTTTAATCTCAAACGCTTGAGCGCGTCTAGTTTTTTATTAGAGGCTTTTTCTAAAGAAAAACACGCCTTTGTTTTAGATTTGAATGCGCCTTATATCGGTTTGTCCAAAAAACCCCCAGAGAGCGTTTTAAAAAACACTTTAGCGTTAGATTTTTGTTTGAATAAATTCACCAAAAACGCCAAAATTTTACAAGCAAACGTCATTGATAACGATCGGATTTTAGAAATCACAGGCGCTAAAGATTTGGCTTATAAGAGTGAAAATTTTATTTTGCGTTTAGAAATGATCCCTAAAAAAGCCAACCTCATGATTTTAGATAAAGAAAAATGCGTGATAGAAGCCTTTCGTTTTAATGACAGGGTCGCTAAAAACGATATTTTAGGGGCATTGCCTCCTAATATTTACGAGCATCAAGAAGAGGATTTGGATTTTAAGGGATTGTTAGACATTTTAGAAAAAGATTTTTTATCCTATCAGCACAAAGAATTGGAACACAAAAAAAATCAAATCATCAAGCGATTAAATATTCAAAAAGAACGCTTGAAAGAAAAATTAGAAAAATTAGAAGATCCTAAAAATTTACAGCTGGAAGCGAAAGAATTGCAAACTCAAGCCCAGCTCTTGCTCACTTACCAGCATTTAATCCATAAGCATGAAAATTGCGTGGTTTTAAAGGATTTTGAAGATAAAGAATGCGCGATTGAAATTGATAAGAGCATGCCCTTAAACGCTTTTATCAATAAAAAATTCACTCTCAGTAAAAAAAAGAAACAAAAATCGCAATTCTTGTATTTAGAAGAAGAGAATTTGAAAGAAAAAATCGCTTTTAAAGAAAATCAAATCAACTATGTTAAAGGAGCACAAGAAGAAAGCGTTTTAGAAATGTTTATTCCGGTAAAAAATTCTAAAATCAAACGCCCGATGAGCGGGTATGAAGTGCTGTATTATAAGGATTTTAAAATCGGTTTAGGGAAAAACCAAAAAGAGAATATCAAACTCTTACAAGACGCAAGAGCGAATGATTTGTGGATGCATGTAAGAAATATTCCTGGATCGCATTTGATCGTTTTTTGCCAAAAGAACGCACCCAAAGATGAGGTCATTATGGAATTAGCCAAAATGTTGATTAAAATGCAAAAAGATGTGTTTAATAGTTACGAAATTGACTACACGCAGCGAAAATTTGTCAAAATCATCAAAGGAGCTAATGTCATTTACTCAAAATACCGAACTATTAGTCTAAAGGACACTTAAACACTTAAGGAGGTTAGCATGGGTGTTTCCGCTTTAGGCAATGTAACTTATATCAATCAAAACGCTCCTTTAAATTCTGCTATCCAACAGGGTGCAAGAAGTGATATGCTGGATTTAGCACAAAGCTTTCAAAGCAAGCTTGAATTAGCCCAAGAAACAAGGGCGTTAGAAAACATGCAAGCTATTAGCGATAAGGACTCTAAAGAAGGCTCCAAAAACCGCTATCCAAACAGCCAAAGGGCTAAGGCGTTTGGCTTGGAAGAAGAAGAAATTGAATTGTGGCATGAAGAACATTTGCTGGATATTGTGGGGTAGGGTGTCGCGAATAACCCCTATCCTTTCATGAGTTTAAAATAAAATAATCAAGTCTCCGTTTTTTAAACATTAAAAGATTTTAGCTATCAATATCAATCACAATAGAATCTTGTATTTTTAACAAAAGGGAATGCGCCATGTTAAGGGGTGTCAAAAAAGCGGTTTTTAGGGTTTTGTGTTTGGGGGCGTTGTGTTTAGGGGGGTTAATGGCAGAGCAAGACTCTAAAGAGCTTATATTTTCAGGTATCACTATTTACACGGATAAAGATTTCACTAGGGCTAAGGAATATTTTGAAAAAGCTTGCGAATTACACGATGCTGATGGTTGCGCGATCTTAAGAGAGGCTTATTCTAAAGTCATAGCGAGAGAAAACGCAAGAGAAAGTATTGAAAAAGCTCTTGAACACACCGCTACTGCTAAAGCTTGCAAATCAAACGATGCTGAAAAATGCAAGGACTTAGCAGAGTTTTATTTTAATGCAAACGATCTTAAAAATGCTTTAGAATATTACTCTAAATCTTGTAAGTTAAATAATGTTGAAGGGTGTATGCTGTCAGCAACTTTTTATAACGATATGATAAAGGGTTTGAAAAAAGATAAAAAAGATCTAGAATATTATTCTAAAGCTTGCGAGTTAAACTATGGCGATGGCTGTGCGATTTTAGGGGGTATTTATCATAATGGTGAAGGCGTAACACAAAATTTTAAAAAAGCTTTCAAATATTACTCTAAAGCTTGCGAGTTGAATAATGGTGAAGGGTGTTCTAAATTAGGAGGGGATTATTTTCTTGGTGAAAGCGTAACGCAAGATCTTAAAAAAGCTTTTGGATATTACTCTAAAGCTTGCGAATTAAACGAGGCTCTAACATGCACGCTTGTAGGAGAGTTTTATCGTGATGGCGAAGGCGTAGCAAAGGATCTTAAAAAAGCTTTTGAATATTCTGCCAAAGCTTGTGAATTGAACGATGCTAAAGGGTGTTACGCTCTAGCAGCGTTTTATAATGAGGGTAAAGGCGTAGCAAAGGATGAAAAACAAACGACAGAAAACCTTGAAAAGAGTTGCAAGCTAGGATTAAAAGAAGCATGCGATATTCTCAAAGAACAAAAACAATAAAATCCTAGCCCTATTAAGCCCCATTAAACAGCTTTCGTTTAACTGGTCGCTTTTATGATATTTAACAAGCCCTTTGTCCTCTCAAAAAGAGAAAATGGCGGTGGAATCTCTTGGTATCTGGCCTTTGGGGGTCTTTTGATCAAAGTGTTAGCGCATTTGGAAAAATCAATCAAATCCATTGTCGTTTTGATGTAGCTAGGCAAGTTTAACAGGCATATTTCAAAGAGTTTATAGCTCGCTAAAGCGTCCGCATAGGCTCTGTGGCTGACTTCTATGCCAAACCCTAAAAGCTCTTTTAAAAAGCTCAAAGAATAACGCATGGATAAAATAGCTCGTTTGGATAAATCCAGAGTGCAAAGCTTTAAATTCAATAAGGGGCAATGCAATTTTTCCACAAAATAACGCCCTAAAAAGTTGTAATCAAAATTAGCGTTATGGGCCACAAACACGCTATTGCCTAAAAAAAGCCGCAGTTCTTGCAAAGCTTCATGCACGCTTGGGGCGTTTAGGGTGTCTTCATAAGCGATGCCTGTAAGCTCAGCGATATAATCAGGAACGCTTTTGACTTTCACAAGGGTTTCAAAACGATTGATAATTTCCCCCCCTTTCACTTGCACGGCCCCGATTTCTAAAATCTCATGTTTTATGGGGCAAGAGCCGGTGGTCTCTAAATCAATAAAGGAAAAAACCTCATCTTTAAGGGGGGTTTTAAGGTTTTTGAGCGTGATTAAATTTTCGCTCGTTTCTATGAAATTAAGCCCGCACGCTTTTAAATATTCCAAATTGATTTCATCATAAATAAGGCGAGAGAGCGATTTTTCTAGCATGCCCAAGCTTAAATCCTGGTGCTTTAAGCGAGCGATTAGGGCTTGAATGTCTTTATGCAAGAGGCTGTCTAGCATTCTGTAAGCCTTCAATAGCCAGCTTACGATCTTTGGATTTAAAAATATAACTCCCTGAAACCACCACATCCACGCCCGCTTGTTGGAGTTCAAAGATATTTTTATCATTCACGCCACCATCCACTTCTAAAAGGCAGCTCGGGTTGTAGCGTTTGATCAATTCCTTGACTTTCAGGCACTTTTCTAGCACCAGATCTAAAAACTTCTGCCCGCCAAAGCCCGGATTCACGCTCATTAAAAGCACTAGCCCCACGCTTTCTAGCAAGTATTTAACGCTCTCTTCATGCGTGTGGGGGTTTAGGACAATTCCTGGCGTGATGCCTGAATTTTTAATGAGTTGCAACACCCTGTGGGGGTGTTTTTCATTTTCTGCATGAATGCTGATGATTTGCGGTTTTAAAGGAGCGAACAATTCTACAAAAAAGCTCGCATTTTCTACCATTAAATGCACATCTAAAGGCACTTGGCTCATTTGAGTAACATTCTCTAAAACCACAGGCCCCATCGTTAAATTAGGCACATAATGCCCATCCATCACATCCACATGCAAAAAATCAGCGTTACTCACGCTCTCTATCTCTTTGGCTAAATGCATAAAATCAGCGCTCAAAAGGCTCGGAGCTACTTTCAAAATACTTCCCTATTTTCAATGTTTTCAAGTAAAATATTAGCATCTTTAATCAAATCATAAAAGGGTTTTTATGGATTACAAACATTTTAAAGGCAAGCATGCAAACATCGTTATAGAAATCATCAGTCTTTTAGAAAAAGGGGTTAAAAAAGCCCAAGAAATTTTAGAAAAGCCGGACGCTGGGAGTTACACTAAGCTAGAAAACAGCAGCGGGGATACGCCTATTAAAGCGGATTTAGCCCTAGATAAGTTTTTAGAAGAAAATTTTTTGAGTTTAGAAAACATCAAAAGCGTTTTTAGCGAAGAAAAAGAAACGCCCGTTACTAAAAAAAACGGCTCTTACTTGATCGCTTATGACCCCTTAGATGGGAGTTCAGTGATGGAGGCGAATTTCTTAGTAGGCACGATTATAGGGATTTATGAAAAGGATTATAAGGCGCAAAATTTAGTTGCAAGCCTTTATGTGGTTTTTGGGCATAAAATAGAATTAGTGGTGGCTTTAGACAAGGTTTATCGTTACGCTTTTTATCAAAACAAGTTCCATTTTATAGAAACCATCGTTTTAGAAAATAAGGGTAAAATCATCGCTAGCGGAGGCAATCAAAAGGATTTTTCTTTGGGCTTAAAAAAGGCTTTAGAAGGGTTTTTTGCAGAAAATTACCGCTTACGATACTCAGGATCTATGGTGGCTGATGTCCATCATGTGTTGGTTAAAAAGGGCGGAATGTTTTCCTACCCGCAAAAGAAATTGCGAAAGCTTTTTGAAGTCTTTCCTTTGGCCTTGATGGTTGAAAAAGCTAAAGGGGAAGCGTTTTATTTTGATAAGGGGGTTAAAAAGCGTTTGCTAGAGCAAAGCGTAGAAAGCTACCATGAAAAAAGCGAATGCTATTTAGCTAGTCCGCATGAAGCTCACATTTTAGAAAAATATTTAAAGGGAGAATGATGCAAAATAGCACTAAAAAATTAGAATACGAAGAGCGTTTTAATGACGCTCTTTTGAAATTAAAAGCATGCCAAGAGGAAAAGCAGGTAACGAGTTGCTTGAAATGCGAGAAGGTTTTAAAATGCGAAATCCGCAACAGCTATGTGGATGCGGCTTATGAGAGCATGAGTTTAGGCGAAGCGGGCGGGTTTGATTTCAATTAAAATGGGATTAAAATGGCTAGTAATACTATCTTGCAAAAGAATTTAGACGCTTTTTACACCCACCCCAAAATCGTGCGATTTTGTTTGGATTTATTAAAAGATCTCATCGCTCAAAATCTAGGGCTAGACTTAAACGCATTCTATTTTTTAGAGCCAAGTGCAGGGAGTGGGAGCTTTGTTGATGCATTAAAAGAATTAGGGATTGCTGATTGCATCGCCCTTGATATTGCCCCTAAAGCTCAAGGCATTCAAAAAAAAGATTATTTGTTGGAATTGATTGAGTTTAACAAAAAGCGTGTTATTATTGGCAACCCTCCTTTTGGGCATAGAGGGAAATTAGCCCTAGATTTTTTAAACAAATCTTTAAACGAAGCGCCTATTACAGCGTTTATTTTGCCCAATTTATTCAAACGCTATTCTATTCAAAAACACATTGATAAGCGTGCAAAATTGGTTTTAAACGCTGATTTAGAGAAAAACGCTTTTATTTTTAATGAACGGCCCTATGATGTGAAATGCGTTTTTCAAATCTATATGCATAAAAATATCGCCCTAAATCTTAAAGACGAGCGCATCATTGCACCCCCTAAAATCCGCCATAATGACTTTATTACTTACATTCATAACAACACACCACACACCCTAAAATATTTCAACAAAGAAAAATACCAATGGGATTTTGCGGTGGTGAGACAAGGCTTTTATGATTACAACGAAAAGATCACCAATGCAAATTTACTGATTAAAAACCGACAATATTTTTTTATTAAAGCCCATTCCAAAGAAGCTTTAATGATTATCCATGAAATTGATTTCAACAAACTCGCTCATAAAAACACGCAAGTTTTAGGGTTTTCTACTTATGATTTTGTGGAAGAATATTGCAAATTAAAGGAAATGCATGCTTGAAAAAGTGTTCCAAGAAATTACCAATAAAAGAAAGTTTTTTGCAAATTCTAGCACAGGGGAGCAGTTTGAAAACAAATTCAGGAATGAATTAAAAAAACACTTTAGCGAAATCAACGGCGATTTAACAGAAGAATTAAGCCATATTGAAGAAAAGCCTAATAAGGAAATCAAAACCACTTTTAACCAACTCAAAAAGCAAGTTTTAGAAAAAAACCACCAACACACCCTTAAAAACCCTTTTTCAAACCTTACAAGCCATTTTTTATACCAGCCTTTTGGCTCACAAAATTACCCTGATTTTTTGGTTTTTATTTTTGATCATGTGGTGGGGATTGAAATCAAGTTTTCTAAAAACGATAAGGGTGAAAAAAACCTTCAAGCATCTCGCCCCATGTGGAATTCAAACCTGCCTAAACCCAATGCGATTTATGTGTATGGAGTCGCTAATGCAGACATCACTTTTTTTAAAGGCTCAGATATTTTGAGTTATGAAACTAGAGAAGTCTTGCTCAAGTATTTTGATACTTTAGATAAAGATGAAGAAAGTTTGAAAAACGCCTTAAAGGATTTAGAAAACCCTTTTGGGTTTGCCCCCTACATCAGAAAAGCTTATGAGCATAAAAAGGAATTTTCTAACCACCACCAGATTGAAAGCTTCTTTTCGCCTAACCACATTTTAAGAGAACAGAATGTCTTAGAATTTTTGAAAACGCTCACTCACTAGCATATTTATTTCCCATTTATCTATTTCTTGTAAAATACAAGTTTATTTTTAATATAAAGAAATTGATGATCAGTCTTAAAAACGAGATTAAATAAAGAAAGTTGAAAGGTTAGAAGAAACAACCTTTAAAGGTTGTTTGCTAAAATCTCACTTCATTTGCAAAGCCACTTCTTCAGCGAAATTCTCTGCCTTTTTCTCAATGCCTTCGCCCAATTCAAAACGCACATACTCAGTGATTTTTAAATCATCATCCCACTCTTTGGAACAATCAGCGATGACTTGAGCGATAGTTTTTTTATCGTCCATGACATAGAATTGCCCTAAAAGGGTCAGGCGTTGATCAATAAGGGTGTTATCAGCGATGAATCTTTCCATTTTTCCAGGAACGATTTTATCCCAGATTTTTTCAGGCTTGCCTTGCGCTTTTAATTCGTCTTCAAAAGCTTTTTTTTGGTGTGCTAAAACTTCATCGCTCAATTCAATGCGGCTCCCAAAAGTGGGGATGTTTTTCAAAGGTTTGCCCAAACGTTTAGCCTCTTCATTGTCTTTTTCAATTTCAGCGATCAAGGCTAAAGTTTCTTTTTTGACAAAATCAAGGCTAAAGTCTTTGCAATCTAATACTTGAGGTTTCATCGCTGCGGCATGCATAGCGATGTTTCGGGCCAGTTCAACCACTTTTGGAGCGTTTTTCTCATTATTGTATTTTATACCGATTAACACGCCCACTCTGGCGTTAGAATGCGCATAGCCATTGATGATATGAGAGCTAGGGGCTTTTAAATGAGCGATTTTCCTCACTAAAATGTTTTCACCAATCACAGCGATTTGAGAGTGCAAATATTCTTCAAAAGGCTTGTTGTCTAACGGGCTTTTAAGCAGTTCTTCTGGGGTATGAATATGGTGGGCTTTGATCGTTTCTAAAGTTTTTTTAACCAATTCCTTAAAGCCCTCATTTTTAGCCACAAAATCCGTTTCGCTATTGATTTCTACCATCATTGCGCTTTTAAAATCAGGCGCTACTTCTAAAGCGACTACGCCCTCAGCAGCGATCCTATCGGCTTTTTTAGCGGCTTTACTCAAGCCTTTTTCACGCAAGAAATCAATGGCCTTTTGCAAATCCCCAGCCACTTCCACAAGGGCTTTTTTGCAATCCATCATGCCCGCATCGGTTAAGTCCCTTAATTTTTTGACTAATTGAGCGCTAATTCCTGACATTATTCGGCTCCTTGAGTGATTTCTTTTTGGATTTCAGCGAGCATTTCTTCTTTTTCTTCATTGCTCACAAACTCTATCTCTTCGCTATTTTCATCCGCATGGACGATTTCTTCTTGCATGAGTTCTCGCCCCTCTAAAATCGCTTCGCTCATTTCTTTACAAAATAGCCTAATAGAGCGGATCGCATCGTCATTTCCAGGAATGGGGTAATCCACTAAATCAGGATCGCAGTTGGTGTCTAAGGGAGCCACGATAGGGATATGGAGTTTTCTTGCTTCAGCGACAGCGATTTTTTCTTTAGCCACATCAATTACAAAAATCATATCAGGGATTTTTTTCATGTGGCGCACCCCGCCAAGATATTTATCCAGCTTTTCTTTTTTCCTTAAAATCATGAGTTTTTCTTTTTTAGTCAATAGATCAATTTGACCGCTATTTTCCATTTCTTCAATGATTTCTAATTTTCTCACCGATTTTCTAATGGTGCTAAAATTAGTCAGCATGCCACCAAGCCAGCGGTAATTGACATAAGGGACTTGAATGCTTTCAGCAAATTCTTTCAAAGTTTCATTGGCTTGTTTTTTAGTGCCTACAAACATGATGCTCTTGCCTTGAGCGCTCGCATCGCGCACGATGTTATAAGTGTATCTAAAATAGCGCAAAGTTTTTTGCAAATCAATAATATGGATATTTTTCCTAACGCCAAAAATGAATTTCTTGGTTTTAGGGTTCCAACGCCTTGTTTGGTGTCCAAAATGCACACCGCATTCTAATAAATCTTTCATGGTTACCATGAGAATATTCTCCTTAAAGTTATTTTGGTTCTCTTCCTCCATGCTCATTTGATTCTTAAATTTCTTAAGAACACCTAAATACAAGGATTAGCATGTGTGAATTTGACGCTGTCTTTGCCTTTGATTCCTATAAAATGATAGAAAAACGACAAAACCCTATGATTATAGCAAAAGATTAGGGTTTTTTAGCTTAAGCAAAAAAGGCTTTTAGGTTATAATAAAGGCAAAATAGAATTTTAGGATAGATCTAATGGACACAAAAAGACAATGCATGGCTTTAAAGGCTTCAGCAGGAAGCGGGAAGACTTTCGCTTTGAGCGTGCGGTTTTTAGCCCTATTGTTTAAGGGGGCTAATCCTAGTGAGATTTTAACGCTCACTTTCACTAAAAAAGCCACCGCCGAAATGAAAGAGCGCATTTTAGACTATTTAAAAATTTTGCAAAAAGAAAACCTTGAGAGCGAAGAAAAAGAAAAATCCCAAAATATCTTAAAAGAATTAGAAGAAAAATACCATTTAGACCCTAGTTTGGTGCGAAATAGCGCTCCAAAAATCTACCAACGCTTTTTAAACGCCGAAATCAGAATCAGCACCATTGACGCGTTTTTCCAAAGCATTTTAAGGAAATTTTGCTGGTTTGTGGGGTTGAGCGCGAATTTTGAAGTCAATGAAGACACAAAAGCGCACCAACAACAGCTCAATGCGAGTTTTTTGAGCGCTTTAAATAATGAACAGCTTGAAGAATTGAGCATTTTTATCGCTCAATGCTTAAGTTATGATAATTACACAAGCGATTCTATTTTAGAGCGGTTGCGTTTTTTAAAAAACAAGCTCTACTTATTTGATCCTAATAAGAAAGAGCCTGCATTTGATGAAGAGGGTTTTTTGGAAAAACTAAGAAGCTTAAATAATCAAATTCAAAGCATAGAAACAGCGTCAGATAGGGCTAAAACAGCCATTAAATGCGATAGTTTTAGGGGATTTTTAAACAGCTCTTTAACCTGGCTTGAAAAAAAGAGCGAATATCAATCTTTCAAAAAACTTAAAAGTGAAATCCCCACTTTAGAGAGCGAATGCGAAGAGATTGAAAACGATTTAAAACGCTATTATGAAGCCAAAGAAACCGCAATATTTAAAAAATTCCCTAAATTCATCCAACTTTATGATAACGCCACTTCTAAAATCCAAGCCCTGGATTTTGATGCGATTAAAGATAAAGTCCATGTCTTATTGAATGGTTATGAAGAAATGCCGGCGGAGTTTTTTTATTTCAGGTTGGACAGCAAGATTGCGCACATTTTGATTGATGAATTTCAAGACACGAGTTTGAACGATTATAAGATTTTAGCCCCTTTTATTGATGAAATTAAAGCCGGGATAGGGCAAGCAAAATGGCACAGGAGCGTGTTTTTTGTGGGCGATGTCAAGCAGAGCATTTATGCCTTTAGGGGGAGTTTTAGTTCTTTGTTTGAAAGCGTTTCTAAGGATTTTTACCACGATAATTTACAATTCAACCACCGCAGTGCGCCTTTAATCATTAATTATGTGAACACCATTTTTAAAAAGGCTTATCAAAATTCCCCCACCGCTTATTTGGAGCAAAAATACCCTAAAACTTCTCCAAATAAACATGTTACAGACGGCTATGTTAAAGTTTCTTTAGTGGCTGATGAAAGAGAATTGCTATTAGAACAAATCTTACAAGAAGCTCAAAACCTTTTAGAACATCATATTGAGCCTAAAGACATTACCATTTTATGCGCCACCAATAAGGACGCTTTAGAAATCAAAAATTATTTGCAAGAGCGTTTGAGCGAAATTTGCCCAAGCACGGAATCTAGCGCAAAATTGTCTCAATTTGTAGAATCTAAAATCATTAAGAACGCTTTAAAATACGCTCTAGCTGAAGAATCTTACAAGCCCTTTTACAAGCACAGCGTTTTAAAACTCGCTGGATACTTGCATGATGATGCGATCGTTCTACCCAGTTTTAACCCCAAAAAAGAGAGCGTGGCAAGCTTTGTGTGGAAGGTGATGGAATTGTTTGAGCTTTATGGAGAGCCTGCACAAAGCTGCTTGGAATTGGCGGTTGAGTGCGAAGACGCCGATGGATTTTTAGAAAAATTAGAGGCTAAAGCGATCGCTTCTTCCCATTCAAAAGGCGCACAGATCATGACCATCCACAAATCTAAAGGCATGCAATTCCCTTATGTGATCGTGTGCGAACGCTTGGGCAATCCTAATTCAAATCACTCCAATCAACTCCTTGAAGAATATAATGGCGCAGAGCTTATTCGCCTTTATTACAGAATGAAAAATCGTGAGGTCGTGGATAAAGATTACGCTAGGGCTTTAGACAAAGAAGAAGCGGCTAAAGATCATGAAGAAATTAATGTGTATTATGTCGCATTCACTAGGGCTGAGTTAGGGCTGATTGTCGTGGCCAAAGACAAAAAAGAAAGCAAAAAAGAAAGCAAAAACAAAACAATGCGCGAACAATTGGATCTTACGCCTTTAGAAGAGGGAGAAATTACGCCGGTTATTTCTCCACAAAAAGAGCCTTTAATTACAAGCACTCTCATCAAGCCCCATGCCTATGGCGAGCAAGTCCAAGAGATAGAAGAAGAGCCAGAGAGCGATTATGAAAAGAATAACGACCAGGAAGCGATCAATTTTGGTATCGCTTTGCACAAGGGGTTAGAATACCAATACGCTTACAACATTCCTAAACAAAGCGTTTTAGAATATTTAAACTACCATCATGGTTTTTATGGTTTGGATTACCAGGCGTTAGAAGAAAGTTTAGAGCTTTTTGAAAACGATGCAGAGATACAAGCTCTTTTTAAAAATCATGCCTTAAAAGGCGAAGCGGCTTTTTTATTCCAGGGGGTTGTGTCTAGGATTGATGTTTTGTTGTGGGATAAGGGGCAAAATTTGTATGTTTTAGATTATAAAAGCTCTCAAAATTACCAACAAAGCCATAAAGCGCAAGTGTCTCATTACGCTGAGTTTTTAAAAACTCAAGCCCCCCATTTTAAGATACAAGCGGGCATTATTTACGCTCATAAAAGACTGCTTGAAAAATTATGGGTTTGAAATTAAAATTTTAAGGTTGTCTATGAATCTCAAAAAAACAGAAAACGCGCTCAGTTTGACGCTTAAGAACTTCATTAAAAGCGAGTCTTTTGGAGGGATTTTCCTCTTTTTAAACGCTGTTTTAGCGATGGTGGTGGCTAATTCGTTTTTAAAAGAAAGTTATTTTGCACTATGGCACACCCCTTTTGGGTTTCAAATAGGGGATTTTTTTATCGGCTTTAGTTTGCACAACTGGATTGATGATGTCTTAATGGCGTTATTCTTTTTAATGATAGGATTAGAGATCAAGCGAGAATTGTTATTTGGGGAATTATCCAGTTTCAAAAAAGCTTCTTTCCCTGTGATTGCGGCTCTTGGGGGCATGATAGCTCCAGGATTGATTTATTTTTTCCTTAACGCTAACACGCCCTCTCAGCATGGTTTTGGGATCCCTATGGCGACGGATATTGCGTTCGCTTTAGGCGTGATCATGCTTTTAGGCAAGAGGGTGCCAACCGCCTTAAAGGTTTTTTTAATCACTCTAGCGGTGGCTGATGATTTGGGGGCTATTGTGGTGATCGCACTCTTTTATACCACGAATTTAAAATTCGCATGGCTTTTAGGGGCTTTAGGGGTGGTTCTTATCTTGGCGGTATTGAACCGCTTGAATGCCCGCTCGCTCGTCCCTTACTTGCTTTTAGGGGTGTTGCTTTGGTTTTGCGTACATCAAAGCGGTATCCATGCGACGATCGCTGCAGTGATTCTAGCTTTTATGATACCGGTGAAAATCCCTAAAGATTCTAAAAATGTAGAGCTTTTAGAACTGGGCAAGCGATACGCAGAAACGAGTTCAGGAGCGCTTTTGACCAAAGAGCAGCAAGAAATCTTGCATTCTATTGAAGAAAAAGCGAGCGCTTTACAAAGCCCCTTAGAAAGATTGGAGCATTTTTTAGCCCCCATTAGCGGGTATTTCATCATGCCTTTATTCGCGTTTGCAAACGCTGGGGTGAGCGTTGATTCTAGCATCAATTTAGAAGTGGATAAGGTGCTTTTAGGGGTTATTTTAGGGCTTTGTTTGGGCAAGCCTTTAGGGATTTTCTTAATCACTTTTATAGGCGAAAAGCTTAAAATCACCGCACGCCCTAAAGGCATCAGCTGGTGGCATATTTTAGGGGCTGGGCTTTTAGCAGGGATTGGCTTTACCATGTCTATGTTTATTTCTAATCTGGCTTTCACGAGCGAGCATAAAGACGCTATGGAAGTGGCAAAGATTGCGATTTTGCTCGGATCTTTGATTTCTGGGATCATAGGGGCTTTGTATTTATTCGCACTAGACAAGAGAGTAACTTTAAAGAAATAGCTAAAAATGCTATAATTTGAGATTAAAACATCTTTTAAGGAAATTAAATGGGACAAATTAAAGACATTCTAACGACGCTTTTACCCCTTGTGGTGTTGTTTCTTATTTTTTATTTTTTGATCGTTCGCCCGCAACGCCAGCAACAAAAAAAGCACAAAGAAATGATAGAGGGCTTGACTAAGGGCGATAAAATTGTCACTCAAGGAGGGTTCATCGTTGAGGTGCTTAAAGCGGAAGCGAATTTTTTTAGCGTGAAGCTCAATGATGACACCACCGCTAAACTTTCTAAAAACTATGTAGCGTTCAAATTAGACGAATTGGATCAATTTGGTTTGGCAGAGCCTATAGTCATTCAGCAAGGCAGAGAAGAAATTTCGGCAAGATTATCCGGTGCTAAAACTTTGAAACAACGCCAAATAACAACTGAATGAAACTTTTTAACCCTCGTTTAATCGTTTTTATTTGCGCGCTTCTTTTAGGGGTAGGGTTTTCTGTGCCTTCTTTACTAGAAACTAAAGGCCCTAAGATCACTTTAGGTTTGGATTTAAGGGGGGGTTGAACATGCTTTTAGGGGTACAAACCGATGAGGCTTTAAAAAACAAGTATTTAAGCTTGGCGTCCGCTTTAGAATACAACGCTAAAAAGCAAAATATCTTGCTTAAAGACATTAAGTCCAGTTTAGAAGGGATCAGTTTTGAGCTTTTAGATGAAGATGAAGCGAAAAAATTAGACGCGCTTTTATTGGAATTGCAAGGCCATAGCCAGTTTGAAATCAAAAAAGAAGCGGGGTTTTATAGCGTGAAGCTCACCCCTTTAGAGCAAGAAGAATTGCGTAAAAACACGATTTTGCAAGTGATAGGGATCATCCGTAACCGCTTGGATCAATTTGGTTTGGCAGAGCCTGTAGTCATTCAGCAAGGTAAAGAAGAAATTTCGGTGCAATTGCCCGGCATTAAGACTTTAGAAGAAGAACGGCGCGCTAAAGACTTGATTTCAAGATCCGCTCATTTGCAGATGATGGCGGTGGATGAAGAACACAATAAAGATGCGATGAAAATGACGGATTTAGAGGCTCAAAAATTAGGCAGCGTGTTGTTGTCTGATGTGGAAATGGGGGGTAAAATCTTACTCAAAGCGATCCCCATTTTAGATGGCGAAATGCTTACGGACGCTAAAGTGGTGTATGATCAAAACAACCAGCCGGTGGTGAGCTTCACGCTTGATGCGCAAGGGGCTAAGATTTTTGGGGATTTCTCAGGCGCGAATGTGGGTAAACGCATGGCGATTGTTTTAGACAATAAGGTCTATTCAGCCCCGGTGATTAGGGAGCGTATTGGCGGAGGGAGCGGGCAAATTAGCGGGAATTTTAGCGTGGCTCAAGCGAGCGATTTAGCGATCGCTTTAAGGAGTGGGGCGATGAGTGCACCCATTCAGGTTTTAGAAAAAAGGATTGTAGGCCCGAGTTTAGGGAAAGATAGCATTAAAACTTCCATTATCGCTCTAGTTGGAGGCTTTATTTTAGTGATGGGCTTTATGGTGCTTTATTACTCTATGGCGGGAGTGATCGCTTGCATGGCGTTAGTGGTCAATCTTTTTTTGATTGTGGCGGTCATGGCGATTTTTGGAGCGACGCTGACTTTACCGGGAATGGCAGGGATTGTCTTAACCGTGGGGATTGCCGTGGATGCTAATATCATTATCAACGAGCGCATTAGAGAAGTCTTAAGAGAGAATGAGGGCATCGCTAAAGCGATCCATTTAGGCTATATCAATGCGAGTAGAGCGATTTTTGATTCCAATATCACTTCCTTGATCGCTTCAGTGTTGTTATACGCTTATGGCACAGGAGCGATTAAAGGCTTTGCCCTAACCACAGGCATTGGGATTTTAGCCTCTATCATCACCGCTATTATAGGCACGCAAGGGATTTATCAAGCCCTTTTACCTAAATTAGCCCAAACAAAAAGCCTTTACTTTTGGTTTGGCGTGAATAAAAGAGCTTAGGAGGTTTTATGGAATTATTCAAACAAGTTAGAATCTTAAGCTTCATGCGTTATTCCAATTATGGGGTGATCGTTTCAGCGATCTTGGTGCTTCTAGCGTTGGGGCTTTTGTTTTTCAAAGGGTTTTCTTTAGGGATTGATTTTGCGGGGGGGAGTTTGGTGCAGGTGCGTTACACTCAAAACGCCCCTATTAAAGAAGTGCGCGATCTTTTTGAAAAAGAAGCTCGCTTCAAGGGCGTTCAAGTGAGCGAATTTGGCTCTAAAGAAGAAATTTTAATCAAATTCCCTTTTGTAGAAACGGCTGAAAATGAAGATTTGAACGCTATCGTGGCTAACATTCTAAAACCCAGTGGCGATTTTGAAATCCGTAAATTTGACACCGTGGGGCCTAGAGTGGGGAGCGAATTGAAAGAAAAGGGCATTTTGTCGCTGATTTTAGCGTTAATGGCGATCATGGTTTATGTGAGTTTCCGCTATGAATGGCGTTTTGCTTTAGCGAGCGTTATTGCACTTATGCATGATGTGATTTTAGTGGCAAGCTCAGTGATTGTTTTTAAGATTGATATGAATTTGGAAGTGATTGCGGCTTTACTCACCTTGATTGGGTATTCTATTAATGATACGATCATTATCTTTGATAGGATCAGAGAAGAGATGCTCTCTCAAAAAACCAAAAATGCCACTCAAGCCATTGATGAAGCCATTTCTAGCACGCTCACGCGCACGCTTTTAACTTCTTTAACCGTGTTTTTTGTGGTGTTGATTTTGTGCGTGTTTGGGAGTAAGATCATCATTGGCTTTTCATTGCCCATGCTAATAGGCACGATTGTAGGGACTTATAGCTCTATTTTCATCGCCCCTAAAGTAGCGTTATTGTTAGGTTTTGATATGGGTAAATATTATGAGAATGAGGCTAGAAAAATCAAAAAAGCTCAAGAGAAAGAAAAAATGCGCCGTTTGTATGAGGGCGGTCAAGTTTAAGGAGTTTCTATGGATTGGGGTCGGGTCGTTCATGTGCTGTTCAGCCTTATTTCTTTAACCACCATTGCAGGGTTTTTGTATGAGCCTAATACGGTGGTGTTGTTTGTAGCGTTAGCTTTAAACCTTATTTCTGTTACGCTCAAAATTGGGGTGATCAAGCGTTTCGCTTCAGAGCTGTTGGCCAGCTCTTTAGCTACCGTGTTGCACCTCATACCGGCGTTTGTGTTTTTACAGATTTTAAACAATTTGGTTACCGCTTACATGCTCATGATCGGGGCGTTGATTAGCAACGCTTTTAGCCTTATCTTTTTGTTGATTGAAAGCGTTGTAACGAGCGAAACAGATTAAGGGGTAGTGATGGATTTTATCAATATAGAAAAAAAATGGCAAGAATTTTGGTGGAAAAATAAGAGTTTTGAACCTAAAGACGATTTTAATCTCCCTAAAAAATACATTTTAAGCATGCTGCCTTATCCTAGTGGGGAAATCCACATGGGGCATGTGCGCAATTACACCATTGGCGATGCTTTGGCGCGTTATTATCGTTTGCACCATTACAATGTGTTACACCCTATGGGGTTTGATTCTTTTGGGATGCCTGCAGAAAATGCGGCCATTAAGCATGGTATCCACCCTAAAACCTGGACTTATGAAAATATTGAAGCCATGCAAAAAGAGTTTGAAGCTTTAGGATTTTCTTTTTCTAAAAACAGGGAATTTGCCACTTCAGATCCGGATTACACGAAATTTGAACAGCAATTTTTCATTGACTTGTGGGAAAAGGGGCTAATTTATCGCAAGAAAGCCATGCTCAATTGGTGCCCTAACGATAAAACCGTTTTAGCTAATGAACAAGTCATTGATGGGAGGTGTTGGCGCTGCGATACAGAAGTTATTCAAAAAGAACTCTATCAATATTATTTGAAGATCACAAATTACGCTGAAGAATTGCTAAAAGACTTAGAGATTTTAGAAGATCATTGGCCTTCTCAAGTCCTAATCATGCAAAAAAACTGGATAGGGAAATCTAGCGGGTTGCAATTTGGTTTTAAAATCGCTGATGAGTGCTTGAAAGCTTGCAACAACATTCAAGAAATTGAAGTTTTTACCACAAGAGCGGACACCATTTATGGCGTAACTTACATCGCCATCGCCCCAGAACACCCTTTAGTAGAGCATGCCATTAAGCAAGTGAGCCAAGAAGATTCAAAGATCATTAAAGCGATTTTAAACACGACTCAAAGAGAAAGAGCCTTAGAGAAAAAAGGGGCGTTTTTAGGCATTTATGCTATCCACCCTTTAACGAAGCAAAAAATCCCGGTTTGGGTGGCTAATTTCGCCCTAGCCAATTATGGCTCTGGGGCGTTAATGGGCGTGCCAGCCTGCGATGAAAGGGATTTTGAATTCGCTAATCTGTATCATATCCCTATTAAAGTGATCACTCAAAGTTCTCAAAGTTTGCCCCACACTAAAGAAGAGATTTTAAAAAATAGCGGGGAGTGGAGCGATCTTTCTAGCTCAGTGGCCAGAGAAAAAATCATCGCTTATTTTGAAAAAGAAAACCTCGGTAAAAGGGTGATCAACTACCGCTTGCAAGATTGGGGAGTGAGCCGTCAAAGGTATTGGGGAGCGCCCATTCCTATGATTCATTGCAAGAATTGTGGGATTGTGCCTGAAACCCAACTGCCGGTAACTTTACCTGAAGACATTGTGATTGATGGGGAGGGCAATCCGTTAGAAAAGCATGCGAGTTGGAAATTCGCTCAATGCCCTAAATGCCACAAAGACGCTTTAAGAGAGACAGACACCATGGACACTTTCATCCAGTCCAGTTGGTATTTCTTGTGCTACACCACGCCCAAAAATCAGCGTGAAAATCAAGCGTTTGATCAAAATTACTTGAAGTATTTCATGCCAGTGGACACTTATATTGGCGGCATTGAACATGCGATTTTGCACTTGTTATACGCGCGCTTTTTCACTAAGGCTTTAAGGGATTTGGGCTATCTTCATTTAGATGAGCCTTTCAAACAGCTTATCACTCAAGGCATGGTCTTAAAAGATGGCGCTAAGATGAGCAAATCTAAAGGCAATGTCGTTAGCCCTAAAGAGATACTCAAAAAATACGGGGCTGATGCTGCAAGGCTCTTTATCCTTTTTGCTGCCCCACCGGCTAAAGAATTGGAATGGAATGACAGCGCTTTAGAGGGCGTGCACCGGTTTATCAAGCGCTTATACGATAAAGCGAACGCCATTAACCCTACCACTTCTAAGCCTGAATTTAAAGGAGTGGGCCTGAATGAAGCGCAAAAACTAGGGCGTAAAAAAGTCTATGAAGCGTTAAAAAAATCGCATGAAATTTTCAATAAGGCTGAAAGCGCTTACGCGTTTAACACTTTGATCGCAAGCTGCATGGAGGCTTTAAACGCTTTGAGTGCACAAACTAATGAGCAAATTTTATGCGAGGGTTATTTTGTGTTGTTGCAAATTTTAGAGCCTATTATCCCGCACACCGCATGGGAATTGAGCGAGAGGCTTTTTAAAAGGGAGAATTTTAAGCCTATAGCGATCGATGAAAGCGCTTTGATGGAAGACTTTATGACTTTAGGGCTTACCATTAATGGCAAAAGGCGTGCGGAATTGAAAGTCAATATTAACGCCAGCAAAGAAGAGATTATTGTTTTGGCCAAAAAAGAATTAGAGAAATATTTAGAAAAGGCGAGCGTTAAAAAAGAAATTTATGTGCCTAATAAGCTTGTTAATTTTGTTGTCGCATGAGGGCTTTACTTTTTTTTATTTTGTTGTTTTGGTTCAAGGGCTGTGGGTATAAGCCCATCGCCGCTTACGCTCAAAACGCGCTTGGCGATAGCGTATACGTGAAACTCATTGTGAATTTGCCTAACCCTGAAAACTCTGTAGAGTTTAAAGACTTGATGAATCGTTTAGTCGTGCAACGCTTCCAAAACCGCTTAGCGAGTGAAAAGGATGCGGATTCTATCATTATCATAGAAATCACGAATGTAACCGATACGAGCATCACGCAAAATAAAGAAGGCTTTACGACTTTCTATCGCGCGACTGTGTCTGTGAATTACACCTACGATAACAAAAGAGGCACACAAAAGACTTTTCAAAATAGCGGGTATTATAATTACGCTGTGAATTTGCAAGACCCCCTTAACACCTACCAGAACCGCTATTACGCTATCAATCAGGCTGTAGAACAAACTTTGACTAAATTTGTGGCTCAAATCGCTTATGAGGGGAAATTCAATAATGAAAAATAGCCATGGATTAAAGGCGTTTTTAGAAACAAAGCCTAAGGAATACCATAAGTTTGACCCTAGCCGCTTCATTCAAATTTATAAAGATTTTAAAAACGCTTTTTTTGAGATTCAAGCGAAAGTCATTCATGTGGTAGGGACTAATGGTAAGGGCAGCACGGGGCGGTTTTTAACCCTTTTATTAGCCGATCAAAATTTTAAAGTGTTGCATTTCACCTCCCCTCATGTTTTTGAATTTAGGGAGCGCTTTTTTTTGAATGGCTCTGTTGTTGAAGAAAGCGTTTTAGAAAACGCCCACCAGCAATTGCAATCGCACGCTTTCAGCAACGCTTGCTCGTATTTTGAATACGCTACCTTACTAGCCGTCATGCTCGCTAAAGATTGCGATTATTTGGTTTTAGAAGCGGGGCTTGGGGGGGAGTTTGACAGCACGAACGCTTTAGAAAAAACCCTAAGCGTTTTCACCCCCATTGATTACGATCATAAGGAATTTTTAGGGGATAGTTTAGAAAGCATTGCGACTACTAAATTAAAAGCGATGGGCCCTCTTAATATCATCGCTCCCCAACAAGAACTGGTTTTAAATGTGGCTCAAAAGATCGCCAAAGAAAAACATGCGCAATTGATTGTGGTTCAAAATGAAATTTCAAAAGGAGTGAGAGATTATATTGAACGCCACCATTTAGCCCATTTTTTAGCGATGAATTTAGAAGTGGCTCTAAAAGCGTTTGAAACGCTTATGCCATGCAATAAACAAGAAGTTTTAAAAAACCTAAAACCCCTAAATTTAATCGGCCGTTGCGAGCTTTTAAGCCCTAATATTTTAATAGATGTGGGGCATAACCCCCATAGCGCTAAAGCCTTAAAAGAAGAGATCAAACGCGTTTTTAACGCTCCAATCGTTTTGATTTATAACTGCTATCAAGATAAAGACGCTTTTTTGGTGCTAGAAATTTTAAAGCCTGTCATTAAAAAGGTTTTGATTTTAGAATTGCATAATGAAAGAATTATCCAATTAGAAAAACTTAAAGGGATTTTAGAAACTTTAGGGTTAGAACACGCTTTGTTTGAAGAACTGAAAGAAAATGAAAATTATTTGGTGTATGGCTCATTTCTGGTAGCCAACGCTTTTTATAAGCGCTATCCAAAGAAGAGGGATTGATGCCGCAAAACCAGCTTGTGATCACCATCATTGATGAATCAGGCTCTAAACAGCTCAAATTTTCTAAAAATTTAAAACGCAACCTCATCATTGCTGTTGTCATTCTTTTATTGATCGTGGGGCTTGGCGTAGGGTTTTTAAAATTTTTAATCGCTAAAATGGATACGATGACAAGCGAGAGGAATGTGGTTTTAAGGGATTTTAGGGATTTGTATCAAAAAAATTACACTTTGACAAAAGAGATTAAAAACAAGCGAGAAGAGCTTTTTATTGTGGGGCAAAAGATTCGCGGGTTGGAATCCTTGATTGAAATCAAAAGAGGGGCCAATGGGGGCGTACATCTTTATGATGAAGTGGATTTAGAAAATTTGAATTTGGCTCAAAAACATTTAGTGCTCATGCTCATTCCTAATGGCATGCCCTTAAAAACTTATAGCGCGATCAAACCCACCAAAGAAAGGAACCACCCCATTAAAAAAATTAAAGGCGTTGAATCCGGGATTGATTTTATCGCGCCATTAAACACGCCTGTTTATGCGAGCGCTGATGGGATTGTGGATTTTGTGAAGACCAATTCTAATGTGGGGTATGGGAACTTGGTGCGCATTGAACATGCGTTTGGTTTTAGCTCCATTTACACGCATTTAGATCATGTCAATGTGCAGCCCAAAAGCTTTATCCAAAAAGGGCAGTTGATTGGCTATAGCGGGAAGAGCGGTAATAGCGGCGGCGAAAAATTGCATTATGAAGTGCGCTTTTTGGGTAAAATTTTAGACGCGCAAAAATTTCTAGCATGGGATTTAGATCATTTTCAAAGCGCTTTAGAAGAAAATAAATTTATTGAATGGAAGAATTTGTTTTGGGTTTTAGAAGACATTGTCCAGCTCCAAGAGCATGTGGATAAAGATGCGCTCATAGGCCAGTAAGGATTTTAGTGTTTTTAGACAGGCGTTTGATTGTGATGGTTACGGACTCTAAAGGGAGCCGTTACATTAATGTTCATATACTATTTCGTCAAATTGGTCTGTATGCGCTTTTGAGCGTTGTGGGATCTTTATTGTTTTTAGGCATTTCGCTACTGGTTTTAAATAAAGAGATTAAAAACATTGACAAGCAGCATGCCTTAATCACTAAGGAATTTGAGAAAAAAAAAGAAACGAATGAAAAACTTTCTTTGCAAATGGATGAATTTTTAGACGATTTGCAACTTTCAGGGGAGCGCATCAACGATTTAGAAGAAGTGGTGGGGGTGAATAGACCTGAAGAAAAAGAAGAGGGTAATTTTTCCAGCCGCTTAGATGTCGCTGGGATTACCGGGCTTCAAAAAAGCTTTATCATGCGCCTTATACCTAATGACTACCCGCTAGAATCCTATCGGCGCGTTTCAGCCGCCTTCAATAAAAGAATCCACCCTATTTTGCATGTGTTGCACAACCATACCGGGCTTGACTTGAGCACCGCTATTAACACGCCTGTGTATGCGAGCGCAAGCGGGGTAGTGGGGTTAGCGAGCAAGGGGTGGAATGGGGGGTATGGGAATTTGATTAAAGTTTTCCACCCTTTTGGTTTTAAAACCTACTACGCCCATTTGAATAAAATCATCGTAAAAACGGGTGAATTTGTCAAAAAAGGGCAGTTGATTGGGTATAGTGGTAATACAGGGATGAGCACAGGGCCGCATTTGCATTATGAAGTGCGTTTTTTAGATCAACCCATAAACCCCATGAGTTTCACCAAATGGAACATGAAAAATTTTGAAGAAGTTTTCAATAAAGAAAGGAGCATCAGATGGCAATCTTTGATAACAATAATAAATCAGCTAATGCAAAAACAGGACCAGCGACTATCATCGCTCAAGGCACAAAAATAAAGGGGGAGCTTCATTTGGATTACCATTTGCATATAGATGGCGAATTAGAAGGGGTGGTGCATTCTAAAAGCACGGTGGTGATCGGGCAAACCGGATCGGTAGTGGGTGAGATTTTCGCTAATAAATTAGTGGTCAATGGCAAATTTACTGGCACGGTGGAAGCGGAAGTGGTAGAAATCATGCCTTTAGGGCGCCTTGATGGTAAAATCTCTAGCCAAGAGCTTGTGGTGGAAAGAAAGGGGATTTTGATTGGGGAAACCCGCCCTAAGAATATTCAAGGGGGGGCGTTGTTAATCAATGAGCAAGAAAAGAAAATTGAAAATAAATAGGGAATGATCCAATCTAGTCTTTATAGAGCCTTAAACAAAGGCTTTGATTATCAAATACTCGCTTGTAAGGATTTTAAAGAGTCCGAGCTCGCTAAAGAAGTCATAAGCTATTTTAAGCCAAATACCAAAACCATTCTTTTCCCGGAGTTTAGGGCTAAAAAAAACGACGATTTGCGTTCGTTTTTTGAAGAATTTTTACAGCTTTTAGGGGGTTTGAGGGAGTTTTATCAGGCCTTAGAAAACAAGCAAGAAGTTATCATCATTGCCCCTATTAGCGCTTTATTACACCCTTTGCCTAAAAAAGAACTTTTAGAGAGCTTTAAAATCACTCTTTTAGAAAAATATAACCTTAAGGATTTGAAAGACAAGCTCTTTTATTATGGCTATGAAATTTTAGACTTAGTGGAAGTGGAAGGCGAAGCGAGCTTTAGGGGGGATATTGTGGATATTTATGCGCCCAATTCTAAAGCGTATCGCTTGAGTTTTTTTGACACGGAGTGTGAGAGCATTAAGGAATTTGACCCCACCACTCAAATGAGCCTTAAAGAAGATTTGTTAGAAATTGAAATCCCCCCCACGCTTTTTAGTTTAGACGAACCATCTTATAAGGATCTGAAAACAAAAGTGGAGCAAAGCCCCTTAAATAGCTTTTCTAAAGATTTGACCAGTTTTGGTTTGTGGTTTTTAGGAGAAAAAGCACAAGACTTGCTAAGCGTTTATAAAAGCGTTATAAGCCCTAGAGCTTTAGAAGAAATTCAAGAATTAGCGAGCTTAAACGAATTGGATTATGAGCGTTTCAAATTTTTAAAGGTTTTAGAAAACGTGCAAGGCTATGAAGATTTAGAAATCCATGCGCATGCCCTAGAAGGTTTTATCGCTTTGCATTCAAATCATAAAATCACGCTCCTAGCCCCCAATAAAACGATTTTAGACAACGCGATAAGCACGCTTGAAAAAAGCAGCATGGAATGCGTCATCGCCCCCTTTGTGTTAAATTTTAAAACCCCTGATGGGATTTTTATCTCGCTCAATTCCTTTGAAAGGAAGAAAAAACGCCAAAAATCCAAGCTCGCTTTGAACGAATTGAATGCGGGCGAATGGGTGGTGCATGATGATTATGGGGTGGGCGTGTTTTCTCAATTAGTCCAGCACAGCGTTTTAGGGAGCAAGAGGGATTTTTTAGAAATCGCTTATTTGGGCGAAGACAAACTGCTATTGCCGGTAGAAAATTTGCATCTCATCGCTCGCTATGTGTCGCAAAGCGATAGCGTGCCAGCTAAAGACCGGCTAGGGAAAGGGAGCTTTCTCAAACTAAAAGCTAAAGTCAGGACTAAGCTTTTAGAGATTGCAAGCAAGATCATTGAATTAGCGGCTGAACGCAATTTGATCCTGGGTAAAAAGATGGATGTGCATTTAGCGGAGTTGGAAGTCTTTAAATCGCATGCGGGTTTTGAATACACCAGCGATCAAGAAAAAGCCATCGCTGAAATTTCAAGGGATTTAAGCTCTCACAGGGTGATGGATAGACTTTTGAGCGGGGATGTGGGTTTTGGGAAAACAGAAGTGGCGATGCATGCGATTTTTTGCGCGTTTTTGAACGGCTTTCAAAGCGCTCTAGTCGTGCCTACTACTTTATTAGCGCACCAGCATTTTGAGACTTTAAGGGCGCGTTTTGAAAATTTTGGCGTTAAAGTGGCTCGTTTGGATCGGTATGCGAGCGAAAAAAACAAGCTTTTAAAGGCGGTGGAATTAGGGCTAGTTGATGTTCTTGTAGGCACGCATGCGATTTTAGGCGCGAAATTTAAAAACTTGGGCTTAGTGGTGGTGGATGAAGAGCATAAATTTGGCGTGAAACAAAAAGAAGCTTTAAAAGAATTGAGTAAAAGCGTGCATTTTTTAAGCATGTCCGCTACGCCTATCCCGCGCACTCTAAATATGGCGCTCTCTCAAATTAAGGGCATTAGCTCTTTAAAAACCCCGCCCACAGACAGAAAGCCCAGCCGCACTTTTTTGAAAGAAAAGAATGACGAACTCTTAAAAGAGATTATTTATAGAGAATTACGCCGTAACGGGCAAATTTTTTACACCCATAACCACATCGCTAGCATTTCAAAAGTCAAAACCAAGCTAGAAGGTTTAATCCCTAAACTCAAAATCGCTATTTTGCATTCCCAGATTAACGCTAATGAGAGCGAAGAAATCATGCTAGAGTTTGCTAAGGGGAACTATCAGGTTTTATTATGCACTTCTATTGTGGAATCAGGGATCCATTTGCCTAACGCTAACACGATTATTATAGATAATGCACAAAATTTTGGGCTGGCTGATTTGCACCAATTAAGAGGGCGTGTGGGGAGAGGTAAAAAAGAAGGCTTTTGCTATTTCCTTATAGAAGATCAAAAAAGTTTGAATGAACAGGCTTTAAAACGCTTGCTCGCTTTAGAAAAAAATTCGTATTTAGGCAGTGGGGAGAGTATCGCTTATCATGATTTAGAAATCAGGGGGGGCGGGAATTTGCTTGGGCAAGATCAGAGCGGGCATATTAAAAATATCGGCTATGCGCTCTATACGCGCATGCTTGAAGACGCGATTTATGAATTGAGTGGGGGGAAGAAAAGGCTTGAAAAAAGCGTAGAAATCCAACTTGGCGTGAGCGCTTTTTTAAACCCTGAACTCATTGCAAGCGATAGTTTGAGGTTGGATTTGTATCGCCGTTTGAGTTTGTGTGAAAATGTAGATGAGGTGGGGCAAATCCATGAAGAAATAGAAGATAGGTTTGGCAAAATAGACGATTTGAGCGCTCAATTTTTGCAAATCATTACGCTTAAAATTCTAGCCAACCAGCTTGGCATCATCAAACTTTCTAATTTCAATCAAAACATCACCATCACTTATAGCGATGAAAAGAAAGAAAGCTTGAAAGCCCCAAGCAAAGACGATAACGATATTTTAGAAACCCTTTTGAAACATTTGCGCGCTCAAATTTCTTTAAAGCGGCGTTAAAAGCGTTTGATTTTAGCGTTAATTTTGTTATTTTAAAAAGATTATTAAGAGAGTTTGTTGTAAAATAGGGATTTGCTATGCCTTTAGTCGTTAAAAGGTAATTATCATTAAGGAGTTTTTTAATCATGGCAGATATTCAAAGGCGTGATTTTTTAGGAATGAGCCTTGCTAGCGTTACAGCTATAGGGGCTATAGCGAGTCTGGTAGCGATGAAAAAGACTTGGGATCCGCTTCCAAGCGTTGTTTCAGCCGGTTTTACAACCATAGATGTGGCGAACATGCAAGAAGGGCAGTTTTCCACGGTGGAATGGCGTGGGAAACCGGTCTATATCCTCAAGCATTCTAAAAAAGAGAGCTTTAATGAAAGGCGCGATTTTAAAATTGGCGAGAGCGTTTTTACCACAGCCATTCAAATTTGCACGCATTTAGGGTGTATCCCCACTTATCAAGATGAAGAAAAAGGCTTTTTATGCCCATGCCATGGGGGGCGTTTCACTGCTGATGGCGTGAATATTGCCGGCACCCCCCCTCCACGCCCTTTTGATATCCCGCCTTTTAAAATTGAAGGCACTAAAATCACTTTTGGTGAAGCCGGGGCTGAATACAAGAAAATGATGGCTAAAGCGTAAGGAGAATTCCATGGCAGAGATAAAAAAAGCGAAGAATTTAGGCGAATGGCTGGACATGCGTCTTGGCACTAACAAGCTTGTTAAAGTGCTAATGACAGAATATTGGATCCCAAAAAACATCAATTTCTTATGGGCTATGGGGGTGATTTTATTGACCCTTTTTGGCGTGCTTGTGGTCTCAGGGATTTTCTTGCTCATGTATTACAAGCCTGATGCGAAAATGGCGTTTGATAGCGTGAATTTCACCATCATGCAAGAAGTGGCTTATGGCTGGCTTTGGCGCCACATGCATGCTACGGCAGCGAGCATGATTTTTGTCATCATTTATATCCACATGTTTGTTGGCATCTATTATGGCTCTTACAAAAAGGGCCGTGAGATGATTTGGATTAGCGGGATGATTTTGTTTGTGGTCTTTAGCGCGGAAGCCTTTAGCGGGTATATGCTGCCTTGGGGGCAGATGAGCTATTGGGCCGCAGCGGTTATCACGAATTTATTTGGGGGCATTCCTTTTATTGGGGCTGATGTGGTGGAGTGGATCAGGGGCAATTATGTTGTGGCGGATTCCACTTTAACGCGCTTTTTCATGCTCCATGTCTTTTTACTGCCCATTGCGATCATTCTACTTGTTGGGGTGCATTTTTATTCTTTACGTATCCCGCATGTCAATAACCAAGAAGGCGAAGAAATTGACTTTGAATTGGAAGAGAAAAAATTCATTGAAGGCAAGAAAAAAGAATCCAAAGTCATTCCTTTTTGGCCGGTGTTCTTGTCTAAAGATATTTTTGTGGTTTGCGCGTTCATGGTCTTTTTCTTTTACTTGGTGTGTTACCACTACGATTTTGCGATGGATCCCATTAACTTTGAAAGGGCTAACAGCCTTAAAACGCCGCCTCACATTTACCCTGAATGGTATTTCTTATGGAGCTATGAAGTCTTAAGGGGCTTTTTCTTTAGCGCTGATTTAGGGCTAATGGCTTTTGGCGTGGCGCAAGTGATCTTTTTCTTACTGCCCTTTTTAGACAGAAGCCCGGTTGTCGCTCCCGCGCACAAACGGCCGGCGTTTATGGTGTGGTTTTGGCTTTTAATCATTGATATGATTGTTTTAACGATCTATGGTAAATTGCCTCCGCTTGGGATCGGTAAATACATTGGCTTAGCGGGTTCAATCACTTTCTTAGCCCTTTTCTTTGTGGTGTTGCCCATTATCACTATCGCTGAGAGCAAGAAACAAGGGGGTGTTAGATGAAAGAATTTAAGATTTTAATCATCCTTATTGTGGTGGTAGGCGTGATTTATTATGGGGTTGAGCCTTATGCGCATTCGGTGATGCACCCTAAAGTCGCTCCGGCAGATTTTGCTTTCAAGGATTTAGAGCCGATGGATTTAAAAAATGGCGACGCTAATAAGGGCAAACAGCTTGTAGCCGAAAACTGCACCGCTTGCCATGGCATTAAATCCCAAAACATTCCAGCCCCTATGGACAGCCTTAGTGCGAGCAACTCTTTTGGGGTCGTGCCACCGGATTTAAGCCATGTGGCGGGGGTTTTGAACGCGAATTTCTTAGCCCACTTCATCAAAGACCCCGTGAAAACGGCGAAATTGAGCCATAAATTCAACGATGAAAGGCCCTATCCTATGCCGGCGTTTTCTCAATTTAGCGATAAAGATTTGAGCGATATTGTGGCGTATCTCACTTCTATTTTGCCTAAGAATTTGAGCGATAAGGAAGTGTTTGCACAAAGCTGTCAAAGGTGCCATAGCTTGGATTACGCTAAAGATAAGGCCTTTAGCGATCCTAAAGATTTAGCCAATTATTTAGGCTCTCATGCGCCTGATTTGTCCATGATGATTAGGGCTAAGGGCGAACATGGCTTGAACATTTTTATTAACGATCCGCAAAAGCTTTTGCCTGGCACGGCTATGCCTAGAGTGGGGTTGAATGAAAAAGCTCAAAAACAAGTCATTTCTTATTTGGAAAAAGCGGGCGATAGGAAAAAGCATGAAAGGAATACTTTAGGGATTAAGATCATGATTTTCTTTGCGGTGCTGTCGTTCTTGGCTTACGCATGGAAAAGAAAAGTTTGGAGCGAAGTGCATTGAATTGAAAAAAAAGGGGGGAGTATCTTATAATCTTTTTATGGTCAGTCGTTTATTAGGGGAATGATTGGAACACATTTTCTAGGCATGACGACAAAAAACTTATATCAAGGTTTATTGAAATTGATATGAGAAAACTCGCTCAAGTGGGGCTGACTTTAATATCTTAATGGAGTGGTTTGATGATTTTAGATTCTAAATTTTTTGTGTTCATTCTTTTTAATGCGCTTTCAGCATGCTTTCTCTCTTCAGTGAGCGTTGGTTTTATTTTTAAAGCGCTCTTGTATAGTTCTATGTGGCTTTTTATTGTTTATTATGCGATCAGTTTTATTAAGAACAGGTTTGTAACAGAAAGCCTAAAAAGTTTTATATTAGTTTTAGGGATTGTGTTTAGCTGTATAGATATTTTTGGTTCGTATTATTTTCATTTGCCTTTGTCTAATGAGCTGGGTAATATTTTATTCACCACGCATTATAAAGAGAGCTTAGAATTCCTCCATGCCTATGTTTATCCGCATTGGTATTTTGTGATAGGGTTTATTTTAATAGCTATAGGTTCTCTAAAACTATTCAGTCTCGTTCCTAACAAACCAATTCCTTTAAAAATGGCTAGTATTTTAAGCGTTTTATTTTTGATTGTAGAAGCACCACACGCTATAAAAACCATCAAAAAATATAAAGAAGATGAAGCGCTGTTGAACGCTGATGGGACAATGGAATACATTGCTTTGGCTAAAGGAGCGTATTATTTTGGTAGGAATATTAGCAGTTTGAGAGAGAGCCACAACTCCAGTCAGGCTTTAGAGAAAGCTTCTTATCCTAAAGATTACTTAGTCAAAAATACAGGGAGTGTTGAAAATGTGGTGTTGGTTTTTGGCGAGAGTTTGAACAGAAATTTTATGGGTGTTTATGGCTATCAAGCCCCTACAACCCCTTATTTAAGCGCTTTAAAAGAAAAAGGTTCGCTTTTAGCGTTTGATAATGTGATCAGCCCGGCTTTTTATACGGATAAAAGTTTCACCATGCTTTTAACTTACGCCAATAGGGATAATCTCAACCAAAAAGCATGGTATCAGTATAAAAATCTAGCCCATATCCTTAAACTGACCGATTACAAAAGCGTTTGGATCACTTCTCAAGGCTATGGACTCATGTGGGGTAATAGCTATTATCAAGTGGCTAAGCATTTTGATACTTATATAGAAAACGATAAACCTTATGATGAAAACTTGGCCGCTCTTTTCAAGCGGTATTATAATAACGAGAGAGAGAGAGAGAGAGTAAAAAGCGTAAAAATTTTGTTGTTTTTCACTTGATTGGCAATCATTTTGAATACAAAAACCACTTTCCTAAAGAATTTTCCAGCTTCAATCTCAACAACACTTCTTACTTTTCAAAAAACAAGTCTTTGCGGGTTACAAACAATACTGATAAGCAAGTTGTAACCGATTACATTAACAGCATTTATTATAATGATTATGTTTTGCATTCTTTGATTGAATTGTTTAAAGACAAGGATAGTCTCGTTATTTATCTAAGCGATCATGCCGATGACATGTTTGAATCAAGCGCCTTTAATACCCATGAATGCTCAAATGCTAGCGTAGAAATCCCATTTTTAATCTATATGAGCGATACATTCAAACAAAAACACTCCCAAATGGTAAAAAGTTTTGAACAAGCTTTACACAAGCCTTTCATGAGCGATGATTTATTGCATACCTTGTTGCCATTGGCAGGAATCATAACCAAAGATTATGAAAAAACGAGGGATTTGTTTAATGAGAATTACAACGATAAACGCCCAAGGAAGCCATGCGATAATAAGGTTTATCCTATGAATAAATGAGCGGTATTATAATGGTTTGATCTTTGAGCTTAAAAAGCCATCAAGCCTTGCTTGCCATGGTATGGGTGGTTATGATTTAAAAACAGAGTCAATCTAATTTAAGCAGATTTTTTCGTATCCATTCCAACAAATTTGATACAAGTTTTCCCTATCTTTAAATTCGTGCTCTTTTAAGTGGAGTAAAACGCTCTTTTTTTATCCCTTTGAATTGGCTTAAACAATCCTAAAAAGCTCAAAAATTCTTATTGATAAAATTTATTCCTTTTGAAAATCCGTTTTTGCTATCTTAAAAAGCTAAACACCTATTAAAAAACTTTAATCATTTATTCAACATTATATATGGTTAGTCTAAAGCTTCTTCTTTGGAGTTTGGGTTAAAAAGAGCCTTTTATTTTATTTTAAAGCGGTTTTTCTCGAGCGCGTTTTGAATTGCAATAGAGGGTGATAGATAATTGTAACGCACTAGAATTTCGGTGATTTCTTTAAAAATGGGGGCTGCAATCTTGCTAGCGTAATATTCTTCCTTGCCATGCGAGCCTAAAATAACCACGCCGATAGTAAAAACCTGCCTTTCATCTTCAGCGAACCCAAAAAAAGAGCTGTTGTAGGACTCTGCGCTATAACTCCCGTTTTTAGCAACCCTAGCCGTGCCGGTTTTTCCCCCTATGTATAGCCCTTCAAATTGAGCGTTTTTGCCTGTGCCATAACGCACCACTTTAATTAAGGTTTCTTTCATTTTCCTAGCGCTTTTTGGGCTAATGACTTGAAAAGTGGGTTTGGGGCTAGGGATGTAAATATCGCCATTAGGGGCGGTTTCTCGTTGCACTAAATAGGGGGTAGTCAATTTGCCTTCATTAGAAAACACCGCATAAGCCCTTAAAAGCTGCAAAAAAGTCGCGTTCAGCCCATAGCCATAAGAAACGCTCCCCTTTAACACTTCACGCTTGAAAGCAGACAAAGGAGGGATCTTTCCTGTGGCTTCTAAGGATAAATCAATGCCCGTTTTTTGAGAAAATCCATAGCCTAAAAGCCCGTTATAGAAATCCTCTGGGTTGAGATTTTTACTGATTTTTATCATGCCCACATTGCTAGATTGGATCAAAACGTCTTCCACAACGGCTTTTTTACTAGGGATAAAGTCGTCTTTAATGGTGTATTTTCCTAATTGGTAATAGCCATGGTTTAAATCAATGCGTTCTTTGGGGTTGATCAAATTCTTGTCTAACAGCAAGGAATAAACAATGGGTTTAATCGTGCTGCCTGGCTCAAAAACCTTTTCGGCAACGCTCAAATTCAAGCTTTCATAATCGCTGGTTTTAATCGCATTAGGATTGAAGCGCTTGCTTGAAGCCAGCGATAAGATTTCCCCGCTTTTAGGGTTAATGATACCCACTAGGATTTCTTTAGCCTTGAGTTTGTCTTTAGTTTTATCCAATAGGATTTCAATCTCTCTTTGGAGTTTTAAAGGAATGCTCAAATACACCTCATAGCCATCAAGGCGCTCAACCTCTGTGTAAGAGTGGTTTTGGATAAAGTTAAAACTCACATCTCTTTTGCCTGTTTTTACGCCATTTTGTTGGGCTTTAAGCAAGTGATCTTGAGATTTTTCAACGCCTTTTTTACCGGTAGTTAAAGTGAGTTTGTCTTCTTCTTGTTTTTGCACATAGCCAATGATTGGCTCTAGGCTATTTTGATAAGGGTAATGCCTAGAAACGCCGCTCACTTCAATGTTTAGCCCTTGTTTTTGCCACACCTTATCGTGCGCGTCTTTGAAATTTTGAAAAACCCCAAAGGCTAAAAATTTCTTATTCAAGTCTCTAATGTTAGCAGCCATATTGGGCGTGAGATTGTAAGCTAAAATCGTGTAGCCTTTCGTATTGATGGCGTCTTTTAAGGACTTTTTAGGGATATTGCTATAAATAGAGAGAAAATCAATGAAAAAATCTTCTTTATCCGGGTTTAAAAACCTTGTATCAAAGCCCAGTTTGAAAAGGGTTTGCGAAGCGGCCAGGCTGTAGTTGTCTTGACTATAGATAGTCCCTCTAGTCGCAGTGTCTTGTTTGCTCATCACTAGATTAGGCATGTTGGCTTGGGCAAAAAAAGCTTTTTTAAAAGCCACCATTAAAAAAATAAAAAAAAGCAATAAAAAGATTAAAGCCGTAACAGAACCCTTGTGTTTTTGGGTTTCTAAAAATCGCTCTGGGTTGGAGTGGGAGTCAATGTTATTTTTATCCATGAACGCTTACTTGAAAATGGCGTAGCTTCGGTTTTTCACAACGCATGAGAGCATGAATTTTTGATGGTAAAATCTGTTAAAATGGGGTGTAGCAACAACAAACCCTCTCTTTAAAAAGGACCAAGCGATCATTTAAAGAGAAGCCACTTAAGAGACTAGATCTGCGTTCTTAAAAGCTCTTTATAAGCACTAATCGCTTTGTTGCGCACTTCAAGCATGAGTTTCATGCTCGTTTCAGCCTTCCCTATGGCGATAGCCGCTTGGTGCAAGTCTTTGATTTGCCCTGTCGCCATGTCCGCTAAGGCTTTATCAGATTGCTCTTGAGTGTTGTTAAGCTCATTGATAGATTGTTTTAAGAGTTTAGAAAACTCCCCACCTTTTTGTTCTTTAAAGGCGTTACCCGATTCTTCTCTTTTAGTCCTGTTGTCCGTGTTAAGCTCAGAGAAAGGACTCAATAAGCTTTTATCATTGTGTATGGCTTGCATAGAACCTCCTTAAGCTCTTTTTTAAAAATTTAACTCCATTAAATATTTTATTCATTTCTGTATTCTACTGATCTTTGGCTAATACTACCTAAATTTCCTTATACTACCATAAATTGTTACAAATCATTCATGTTTGTAACATGCCAATCGCGTTTTGTGCCATGTTTTTAGCGCTTTGAAAGGCTGCAACATTGGCCTGATAGGCTCTAGTCGCTTCCACTAAATCCGCCATTTCAACCACCGCATTCACATTGGGGTAAGCCACATAGCCTTGAGCGTTAGCGTCAGGGTGGCTGGGATCGTATTTCATTAACGGCTCGCTATCATCGCGCACAATCTTATCCACCACCACGCTTGTAATGGGGATTAAGGGGTTGTTATCGCCTTCATCTAAAGGGTCTTCATAGGGGGTAATTTGATTGTTTTGGGCGATTTTTTGGTTTAAAATCTCATTGAAATCAAAAGCCCTAAACACCGCTTCTTGCCTCCTATAAGGGCCTCCTTCACTCGTGCGCGTGGTGTTAGCGTTAGCGATATTAGAAGAAATCAAATTAGCCCTTAAGCGTTGGGCGGACAAGCCATAACCGCTAATATCAAAAGAAGATAAAAACATGCTTTTCTCCTAATTATAAATTCTTACTAGAGTCAATGGCGTAATTGATCACGCCTCGATACTTTTTTAAGGCTGAACTCAAGGCTAAATACATGGTAGAGTTCTTGCCCATTTCGCTCGTTTCAATGTCTAAATCCACGCTGTTGCCATCATTTTTAGCCAAATGCCCGTCTCTAAAAAAAAGACTCGCCCCCTCTTTAGCGCTATTTTCAAAGTCTAAATGCCTAGGGTTAGTGTGGGCTAAAGGCAAAACTTTACTGGATTGGTTTTCAAAAATCTCTGCTTTTTTCTCCGCTAAAACGCTTTCAAAATCCAAATCCTTTGGCCTGTAAAAGGGGGTATCCACGTTAGCGATGTTAGAAGCGATCATATCCTGCCTTAAAGCCCTATAATCTAACGCTTTATAAACCAACCCAAACGCTTTAGAAAAATCCATCAAAACCCCTTTTTAAACCCTTGCAAATTCATAGCATGCAAAAAGCATTCCAAAACTGGCTCGCTTTTTCATTAAAGAATGCGATCAATTTCACAGCATGCTTAAAGTTGGAGCGATAATCCAATTCAGGGCCATTATAGTGTAAAATACCCCTAAAATACCTTAAAATAACGCCTATTCAAAAACCAAAGTTAAGGAAATCCTAATGACTACAGACAAAAGCTTGTTTTTTTGCGCTTCGCTATTGATTTTTTTGGGGGTATTGATGAGCTATTCGCTCTCAACTTACACTACAGTGGTGCTGTATCATTATGGGGAATTCCATTTTTTCATACGCCAACTTGTGAGTGCGATCATAGGGATCGTTATCATGTGGGGGTTGTCTCGGGTTGATCCTAGCAAGTGGTTTAGCCGTTTGGGGTTTTTTCTCCTTTTTGTCCCACCATTACTCATTATTGGCATGTTTTTTTTGCCAGAAAGCCTTTCTAGCAGTGCAGGGGGGGCGAAGCGATGGATTCGTTTGGGGTTTTTCTCTCTAGCGCCTTTGGAGTTTTTGAAGGTTGGTTTCACCTTTTTTCTTGCGTGGAGTTTGTCTCGCACCTTTGTGGCAAAAGAAAAGGCTAATGTCAAAGAAGAACTCATCACTTTTGTGCCTTATTCGGTGGTGTTTGTAGCCTTAGCGATTGGGGTAGGGGTTTTGCAAAACGATTTGGGGCAGATCGTTCTTTTGGGGGCGGTTTTAGCGGTGTTGTTGGTTTTTTCTGGGGGGAGTGCGCATTTGTTTGGCTTGATTATTTCAGGGGCGTTTGCGATCAGCGTTTTAGCGATTGTTACAAGCGAGCATAGGATTTTGCGCCTGAAATTGTGGTGGTCTAATTTGCAAAATTCGCTTTTCACGCTCTTGCCGGATAAATTAGCGAACGCTCTTAGAATAAGCGACTTGCCCGAATCCTATCAGGTCTTTCATGCAGGCAATGCCATGCATAATGGGGGGTTGTTAGGGCAAGGGCTTGGGCTAGGGCAAATCAAGCTTGGGTTTTTGAGCGAAGTGCATACGGACATGGTCTTAGCTGGGATCGCCGAAGAATGGGGTTTTTTGGGGTTATGCGTTTGTTTTATTTTGTTTTCTGTTTTGATTGTTTTGATTTTTAGGATCGCTAACCGCTTGAAAGAGCCAAAATATTCGCTATTTTGCGTGGGCGTGGTGTTGCTCATCAGTTTTTCTTTGGTGATCAACGCCTTTGGGGTGGGCGGAATTCTTCCGGTCAAAGGTCTGGCGGTGCCGTTTTTGAGCTATGGAGGGAGTTCGCTTCTAGCGAATTGTATCGCTATAGGGCTTGTTTTAAGCCTAGCGCGATACACGAAAGGCTAAAAAATATCAGCCTTTTTTAAAAATCAGTGCCATAAAAAGGGTTCAACTTCTGCATCATTCAAATCAAAAACCACTTTATAGTAGTCTTTAACCATCGCATTAATATCCACGCCTTTAAAGGCTTCAGGGTGGGCTTTTAAAGCAATATACAAGCTAATGAGTGGGGCTCTAGGACCGCCAATATCCATCGTGGGGAGTTTATAAACTTGCTTGTTTTTGATGGCTTTGATAGTGGAAAATTTGGGGTTGTTTAAAATATCTTCAGGCGTGAGTGGGCTTACCCACCAAATGAAAATGATTTCAGGGTTTTCTTTAACGATTTTTTCCACGCTAATGTCAGCGCGCCCAAACTTAATGTATTTCAAGCCAAAATTGTCTATGCCCCCTTTTTCTAAAATGTCTGAGCTAATGGCCTGATGACCGCTGATTTTATTGGCTTTATGGAAAAGCTCCACCCCTTTTTTCTTTTTGACATTTTTCAAACGCTCAGCAATGAAATCCAAAGTTTCTTGCATTTTGGCGAATTTTTTAGAAGCGTCAATTTCTAAGACCGTGGCTTGAGCTTGCATGGCCTGCATGGCCTCTGCAATCGTTGTCTCTTGGAAAGAAAGGAATGATATACCAAATTTTTTCGCATGCTCTACGGCTTTAGGGTTGCCCACAAAGGTTACCACAAGATCAGGGCTAAGCTTTTTTAAAAGCTCTACATTCAATGCGGCTGTATGATCAGTACTCATGTGTTTGACTCGTTTAAGATCTTCGCCTTTGAGAGTGGCTTTAACAATATCGTCTTTAAAAGCGTAATCCGAAACGCCTACAACCCTATTCCAAACATTAAGCATGGCAGGCACTTCTACATAACTCCCTATATAGGCTATTTTAGAAACGGGAAGCTTTATGGTTTGCTCCCCAAAATAATCCTTGACTTTGACTTCTTGCACTGAAGCGTTGCACACATTCAATAATAATGAAGCGACAAGCACACCTAAAGAATAAGAAATGAAGGCTTTTTTAAAGCGAGTAACTAACATAACGATCCTTTTTGTATGATTTATAAAGCGATTATAACATTACTAAGAAAATAACAATAGTAAAAATGAAACTTTTTTTCATAAAATCCTAAAATTATTAAATATAAAGATTAAAGATTAAAGATTAAAATATGGAAGAGAGTTTTAGCTACAAGGCTTGTTTTAAGCCTAGCGCGATACACGAAAGGCTAAAAAATATCGCCCTTTTTTTAAAAATTAATGCCATAAAAAGGGTTCAACTTCTGCATCGTTCAAATCAAAAACCACTTTATAGTAGTCTTTCACCATCGCATTAATATCCACGCCCTTAAAGGCTTCAGGGTGGGCTTTTAAAGCGATAAAAAGACTAATGAGTGGGGCTCTAGGCCCGCCAATATCCATCGTGGGGAGTTTATAAACTTGCTTGTTTTTGATGGCCTTAATAGTAGCAAATTTAGGGTTGTTTAACACGTCTTCAGGGTTAAGCGGGCTTATCCACCAAATAAAGATAATCTCAGGGTTTTCTTTAACGATTTTTTCCACGCTAATGTCAGCGCGCCCAAACTTAACGTATTTCAAGCCAAAATTGTCTATACCCCCTTTTTCTAAAATATCTGAATCAAGGGCTTGATGGCCGCTAATCTTATTGGCCTTATGGAAAAGCTCCACCCCTTTTTTCTTTTTAACGCCTTTCAAACGCTCAGCAATGAAATCCAAAGTTTCTTGCATTTTGGCCAATTTTTTAGAAGCGTCAACTTCTAAGGCTTTAGCTTGAGCGTCAATATCTTCCATGACTTCTGCAATGGTTTTTTCTTGGAAAGAAAGGAATGATATGCCAAATTTTTTCGCATGCTCTACGGCTTTAGGGTTGCCCACAAAGGTTACCACAAGATCAGGGCTAAGTTTTTTTAAAAGCTCCACATTCAACGCCGCCACATGATCGCTGCTCATGGATTTAATGCGTTTAGGATCTTTGAGAGTGGCTTTAACAATATCAGATTTAAAAGCGTAATCCGAAATGCCTACGACCCTATCCCAAGTATGGAACATGGCAGGCACTTCTGCAAAGCTACCCAAGTAGATTATTTTAGAAACAGGAAGCTTTATGGTTTGCTCCCCAAAATAATCCTTGACTTGGATTTCTTGATTAGAAGCGTTAGCCACGCCTAATAACGATGAAACAATGAGCGCACCTAAAGAACAAGAGATTAAAGCTTTTTTAAGACCAGCGATTAGCATAAAAATTCCTTTCGTATGATTTATGAAGCGATTATAACACTATTCAAGGAAATACAAGCAGTAAAAATGAAACTTTTTTTCACAAAATCTTAAAATTTAAAAGGAAATATCCTTTCATTAACTTTTTAAGATTATACTCCACCATGTTTCCGCTGATTGAGTGGAAAGCATAATAAAATTAAATCTGTTCAGATTTAATTTTGATCCAACAAAATTTTAAAACACTTAAGGAGTTGTATATGTTAGTTACAAAACTTGCCCCCGATTTTAAAGCGCCTGCCGTTTTAGGAAACAATGAGGTTGATGAGCACTTTGAGCTTTCTAAAAATTTAGGTAAAAATGGTGTGATCCTTTTCTTTTGGCCAAAAGATTTTACTTTTGTATGCCCTACAGAAATCATTGCGTTTGACAAAAGAGTGAAAGACTTCCAAGAAAAAGGCTTTAATGTGATTGGCGTGTCTATTGACAGCGAACAAGTGCATTTTGCATGGAAAAACACCCCTGTAGAAAAAGGCGGTATTGGTCAAGTAACTTTCCCCATGGTGGCTGATATTACTAAGAGCATTTCTAGAGACTATGATGTGCTGTTTGAAGAAGCGATCGCTTTGAGAGGAGCTTTTTTGATTGACAAAAACATGAAAGTAAGACATGCAGTGATCAATGACTTGCCATTAGGTAGGAATGCAGATGAAATGCTTCGCATGGTAGACGCTCTCTTACACTTTGAAGAACATGGTGAAGTATGCCCAGCAGGCTGGAGAAAAGGCGATAAAGGGATGAAAGCTACCCATAAAGGCGTTGCAGAATATCTTAAAGAAAATTCCATTAACCTTTAATGGTTCAATTCGCTGTTTGATCAAGAGAAACTTTGTTTTTCTTGATTGAATCCTTTTCTTTTTATTCTTTGCCAGTTTCTAAAATTTTCGTATCGTTTTATCTTTTTATCATTTTTGAATTATTTTTTTTTAATAAAGGGTTTTTTATGAATATATTCAAGCGTATTATTTGCGTAACCGCTATTGTTTTAGGTTTTTTTAATCTTTTAGACGCCAAACACCACAAAGAAAAAAAAGAAGACCGCAAAATCACTCGTGAGCTTAAAGTGGGCGCTAACCCTGTGCCGCATGCGCAAATCTTGCAATCAGTCGTGGACGATTTGAAGGAGAAAGGGATCAAATTAGTGATCGTGTCTTTTACCGATTATGTGTTGCCTAATTTAGCGCTCAATGACGGCTCTTTAGACGCGAATTACTTCCAGCACCGCCCTTATTTGGATCGGTTTAATTTGGACAGAAAAATGCACCTTGTTGGTTTGGCCAATATCCATGTGGAGCCTTTAAGATTTTATTCTCAAAAAATCACAGACATTAAAAACCTTAAAAAAGGCTCAGTGATTGCCGTGCCAAATGATCCGGCCAATCAAGGCAGGGCGTTGATTTTACTCCATAAACAAGGCCTTATCGCTCTCAAAGACCCAAGCAATCTATACGCTACGGAGTTTGATATTGTCAAAAATCCTTACAACATCAAAATCAAGCCTTTAGAAGCCGCATTATTGCCTAAAGTTTTAGGGGATGTGGATGGGGCTATTGTAACAGGGAATTATGCCTTGCAAGCAAAACTCACCGGAGCTTTATTTTCAGAAGACAAGGACTCGCCTTATGCCAATCTAATAGCCGCTCGTGAGGATAACGCGCAAGATGAAGCCATAAAAGCGCTGATTGAAGCCTTACAAAGTGAAAAGACCAGGAAATTTATTTTGGATACCTATAAAGGGGCGATTATCCCAGCTTTTTGAGCCATTTGGATAAAATTCATCTTTAAGATGAATGGGGTGTTTTAGGCACTAATAAAAAACTCTTTTCTCATTGAGCATTAAAAACGCTAAAAGTCTTTTTAAAATAAAACGAAAAGAGCTTGCGTTAATCAAGCAACAATTTCTTAAAAAAGCGTTATTTCTTAAGGGGGGGGAATAGCGCAAAATAACCCCTTATCCTTTTAAGAAAATCATGATAAAATCTAAAACGATGAAGCAAAACAACTAAAACCCTATTTTTAAAAAGATTAAACAAGACTTCAGCTATTAATATGCGATTAGAATAAAGCCAAACATACAGCAAGCCTAAATCTCATTGAAGTTACGCTTTTAGAATGTTCTTTAATAAAGACCAGTTTTAAACCACCCGTTAGACTGAGTTATAGAGCGGTGAAACAAGTTGGAAACAAGTTGGCTAATGGTCTTTAGCGTTTAAAGGGTTGCGTTTTTGAAAAGGTTTAAAATTTTATTAAAGATAGCCAAGCTCATAGAGTTTATTGCTCATTTTCACTAACAAGCCTCCTAGTTTTGACCCCCCTTCCCCATGTTCTACTAAAATAGTGATAGCGTATTTGGGTTTTTCATAAGGCAAAAATGCAGTAATCCACGCATGGGATCGATGGAAATATTCCATATCCTTTTCTTTCATGCGGTTGACGATGTTTTGAGCGATTTCCACGACTTGCGCGGTGCCGGTTTTACACGCTAAAGTAACCTTAGAACCTCTTGTGGAATGATAAGCCGTGCCGTCTTTATGGTTACACACTTCATACATGCCCACGCGCAAGGCTTGGAGCTTCTTTTTTTGAAAGCTATTTAGGGGGTCTTTGAGCGGTTGTTGGTTGTTGATAGCAAAATGAGGCGTCGCCAGTTTGCCTGTCGCAATGAGTCCCGTGTAGGCTAGCACTTGTAAGGGCGTGGCTAAAAAAGAGCCTTGCCCAATAGCGGTAATGAGCGTGTCCCCAACGCGCCAATCTTGATTGAAGCGTTTGAGTTTCCACAAATTATCCGGCACAATCCCCACAAATTCATTCGGCAAATCAACGCCCGTTTTTTCCCCAAAGCCCACTTCCCTTAAGGTTTTAGAGAGTTTTTCTATAGAGATTTCAAGCCCAAACTTATAAAAATACACATCCACAGACTCCCTAATGGCTTTATACAAATTGGAATTGCCATGCCCTGTTTTTTTCCAGTCTCTGAATTTGCGCTTACCCACTTCAATAAAAGGCGGTGTGGGGATAGTGGTGTTTTCTGTGATATGAAGGTTTTCTAAAAAGCTCAAGCCCACGCCCATTTTAACCACAGATCCCGGCGGATACAAGGCGTTAGCGAAGCGGTTTAGTAAGGGGTTATAAATATCATCTTGAAGTTTTTGCCATTTGTCTTGACTGATCCCGCCTACAAAATCGTTCAAATTGTATTCAGGGTAACTTCCTGCAACGAGCAATTCCCCATTTTCCGCATCCATCACTAAAATAGCCCCCCTTTTATTTTCAAAGAGCTTGTCCGCTTCTTTTTGCAAGCGTTTGTCTAAACTCAATTGCAAGTGGTTATTGGTGCTTGGCGGCACTACTTCTAAAGTGGCTAATTCTTGATTGAGCGCATTGACGCGCATGATTTTATAGCCCACCTTGCCTTGTAAAAGCTTGTTGTATTCTTTTTCAATACCGGTTTTGCCCACAATCTGGCTGTATTGATTCTCCTCATCGTCTTTTAGATCTTGCAAGCTTGCCACCCCCACATAGCCTAAAACATGCGAAGCTAAAGCGTTATTAGGGTAGTAGCGCTTGTCTAAAGGCAACACAAAAATGCCTTGAGTTTGGATGAGTTTGGCATAAAGAGGTTGCATGGCGGCATAAGGAATGAATCCCACCACTTTAATGAGATTGTGGTTATAAAGCGAATTTTCTTTTTGGTAATTGTTTAAAAGCGTTTCTTTGGAAAAGTTAGGGAAAAACTTTTGGATGATTTCAATTTTTTCCAAAAGTTCTTTTTGTTTCAGTCTACTGGGCAAAAACACGCCAAACACCAATTCGTTAGTGGCTAAAAACTCATCATTTCTGTCTGTAATATCGCCCCTTGTAGGGACTAGAAATTCTTTTTTGGTCATGTTGCGTTCGGCCAGTTTTTCATAGTATTCTTGATTTTTAACGCTTAAAATAAATAAATTTAAAACCAATAACCCCCAAAACCCTATAAAAACAAAGAGTAAAAGCTTATAGCGAAGATTTTTCATACAAACCCCACAAAGCGCTCTCTATTAAAGCAAAAAGAGCGAGAAAACCGATCGTCTTCAAATCCAAAGACACCGAAAAAAAGCGCGATAAATAGAGGTAATAAACCAAAAAAACATGCAAAGTTTTGAATAAAAAGCCGTCATTAAAAAGCTTTAAAGAGTTTTTATAAACGATTTGATGGTAGATTAAAAACAATAAAGCTAAAACGCCTAAAGTCTTTAAATGCATGCTCTCAAACCAAAACAAACAACCAAACACGCTCAAACTGGGTAAAAAATGATCGTATTTTTTCGCATAAAACAAGAATAAAAACCCAATCATCGGGGGTAAAAAAGGCATTAAGTCTCTCAAAAGGCTATAAAAATAAAAACCCAAGATCCCTAAACATAAGAAAAAAAAGGAATCTTGTTTTAAAGAGAGCATGGTTTTTGTGGCCTATAAGGGGTTAGTGAGCAAGTATTTCAAAAGGGTTTGGCGCACTATTTCAAGGGTTGGGTATTTTGAAGAAAGAGCGTTAAAATGGGTGGTATTGATTAAAAAAGGTTTAGGAGCGTTTAAAAAAAGGCGGTGTTGTTCGTTTTTATTCAACTTGTCAAACTTCGTAAAAAGAGTAAGGTAGGCTTGATCGGGCCTTAAAAGGGCTTGAATGTTTTCTTTAGCGTTTTTATCAATTTCTAAATCCAAATGGCGTGCGTCTACCAAATGGATAAAAAGCTTGATAGAAACCCTAACGCTCAACAATTCCCATAAAAACCCCTCCCATTCTTTTTTCAAGCTTTTAGAAACTTTAGCGTAGCCAAACCCGGGCAAATCAATCACATTAAAAGTGGTTGTTAAGGCGTTTTCTTTATCTTCCCAAGTGGTGGAAAAAAAATTCGCTAAGCGGGTTTTTCCCGGTGTCGCTGAACTTTTGGCGAGATTTTTCCCCAACAAGGTATTAATAAACGAGCTTTTGCCTACATTGCTGCGCCCTAAAATGACCATCTCAGAAGTCAAGCTCGCAGGGCATTGAAAAAGTTGGCTAGAAGAAGTGAGAAAATGAGCGTCTTTAATGGCGATCATGGTTTTTCCTTAGCGCCTTTCTTCTTCAATTTAGCCTTACGATTTTCTTCATTAATATCTTCCATATCAAACACGAATTTAGCGGGCCGTTTCGCGCTCCCCAACACATCAGCATAACCCTTAGTTTTGTTTAAAATGATTTCATCACCGGTGATGACATTAGATTTCCCCACTTCTCTAACCACCGCATTTTGCAATAATTTGTATTCCCCATTCAGCGCGTTATAAATGAGCTTGTCAGCGCTCCCGCTGATTTCACGATTATCCTCTGTAAAGATGTTAAAATGCGTGTTCCCTGTGGCTTCATAGCGCTCTGGCTTTCGTTTATCGTTTAAAAACACGCTCACTTTATCCGCAAACAACCGGTCTTTACCTTTTTTGATCTGCACATTGCCTTGAATAACGGCGGTTTTTGTTTTGTCGTTCGCTACAAATTGGTTGCCAGTAATCTCTAAAAGCTCTCTTTCTTTTTTCAAACCTTTATTGTCTGTTTTTTGAGCGCTCATCACGCTTAAAATACCAAAACAACACACCAAAAAACACCACCAACGCATTAAAAACCTCCTTTGAAAGTGGGGAATTTTTTCTTTTCTTTTTGGCTTTGTTTGATTTCATCTAAGAATAAATGCGCTTGAATGCTTTGAGCTTCAATAATAGCTAATGCATGCGAATAAGAAATGTCAAGCCCTTCAATCTTGCTATTCTTTGAAGTGAGAATGAAACGGCCCTTGCCTTTAAAATTTTGCTCTTTATGGTTATAAATCCCTGTTTCACTCCAAAAACTAGAATCGTTGCTTCTTTTATAAGTAACCCCATTAGGGAAGAAATACAAATCCTGCTGCCGCTTGGCTTTAGGGGATTCAACGCTTTCAATGGTGTCTTCATCATAGCGCTTGATTTTGGAATCAAAAAAGATCTCGTGATCATCGTATTGTAAAGCTTTTTTGCCCTCTATGGACAGATCAAGGATCTTATCGTTGATTTGAAACGCTTTAAAATTTTCTAATTCAATTTTAGGGATATTTTCTTTAGAGACCACGCTAGTGGGTTGGGAACGCAAAAAGAAAAACACTAGCCCTATCGTGATGAAAGACAAAACCACAAAGAAGTTTAAAACGCTATTAGAGGTAAAGCTTGAGCGCTTCATCTTGCAAGCCTTCCAATTCTAAGAGATAATCAATCGCTTCCCTAACAGCCCCCTTGCCCCCTGAATTTTGCAACACCTTATAGGCCTTGCTTTTAAGCAAGGGGTGTGCATCAAAAGGAGCAAAACTCAAAGCGCATGCCTTAAACATGCCTAAATCGTTATAATCATCGCCTACGCATGCGATTTCTTGCGCGCTCAATTGCAAGTCTTTTTTGAGCCGCTCTATAACGGCGTTTTTATTTTCAACGCCCATAAAAACAAACTGAACGCCCAAGCTCTCCATGCGTCTTTTCACCATGATTGAAGTTCTTCCTGTAATGATAGCGATTTTTTTGCCTAATTTTTGCCATAGCGTCATGCCAAGCCCGTCTTTGACATTAAAAGCCTTGATTTCGTGAAAATTTTCATCAAAATACAACGCCCCGTCCGTGAGCGTGCCATCCACATCTAAAAGCAATAACTTAATCATTCTCTCGTTAAAACCGCATTCTGGTTGTATTTTTTCATAAAATCCCTAGCCTCTTCTTCGCTTTGAAACCCTTGAACTAAAACTTTATACAAATCGTCTTTAAAAGCAACCTTGACGCTGTAATTTTTATTCTCTGCTTGCAATTTATCCGCTAGAGTTTGAGCGCCTATTTGGTTTCTAAAAGCCCCCATTTGCAAAGAAAATTTCCCTCCACTCACGCTTTTTTCGCTCTCGCCGACTTTAAATTCCTTGTGTAAGATCTTTGAAGAGTTGGCGTTAAAGGATTGCTCGTATTGCTTAGAGATAACCCCACCAAAACCCAAAACAATGAGGCGCACGCTGGCCGTGCCTTTTTGAACCATATCAATATCCCTAGCGGCCGCATTAGACAAATCAATGATGCGATCGCTCACAAAAGGCCCTCTATCATTAATGCGCACGATGGTGCTTAAGTTATTATCAACATTGATGACTTTCACCACGGTGTTCATGGGTAAAGTCTTGTGCGCGGCGGTGTGGGCATACATGTTATAGATTTCCCCATTACTGGTTTTTTTGGCATGGAAATTGGGACCATACCAACTCGCAACGCCATCAAATTTTTCGCCTAAATCCACTTTAGTGGGGTAATACCACTTGCCACCCACTTGATAAGGGCGCATGGTGGCTCTTTGGATCGCACTAGAATCGCGCATGCCGTTATCTAGGGGTTGTTTTGTATTGCTATCTTGCGAATCGGAGTGGTGTTTGAAATGGCGTTCAAAAAAATTGCGTTTATAGGTGGCTTTTTTGGTTGTCGGGTCATAGTCTTTAGCGTTTTCATAAGCGCGCAAGCTTTCATGCTTGTAAGACAAATTCTTTACCCCATTTTTTTTGACCGCACAAGCACTAATCAAAAAAATAACGCCTAAAAAACAAACTTTTTTTAACGCCAAACCCATTAAAATTCCCTCGTAGCGAGTAATTTTTTGTTGGTGGGGATGATTAAGCGCTGGTGGATAAAAATATTAGAATCTTTGAGGTTATTGGCTAATTGGATACTGGAAATACTGACTTGATAGCGTTTAGCGATAGAAGACAAGGTTTCTTTAGGCAAGACCACATGGGTGATGAAAGGGCTTTTTGAACTGGCTTGAATGCTTTTATTTTGTTTGAGTTGGCGTTGTTTGAAAAGGGCGAGTTTTTCATAAGGGATATAAATGGTGTAGGTGGGGTCTTTAGAGGGCAGAATATTATAGCGGAATTGGTGGTTGTAGGATTTTAAGGTTTCTAAACTCAAGTTTAAATTTTTGGCCACTTGGATTAAAGAAGTGTGCCTTTTAAACGGGACGCCCACTAAACTCACCCTCGCCCCACGATTGAGTAGATATTCTTTATCTTTGAGATTGTCTAGGCTGTTGAATTTCAACGCCAAGCTTAGAATGGAGCGGATATACTCTCGTGTCTCTTTAGGGAGGTATTTTTTATCTTCATCTAGCAAGACTTTAATGTCTGAAGTGCCGGCGGCTTTAATAGCATTTTGAACCTTGCGTAAGCCGTAATTATACGCCATAGCGACCAAATACCACTCCCCGGTTTGCTTGTAGAGCCGTTTCAAATAAGTGATCGCCGCTTGAGTGCTTTTAATGGGATCTCTTCTTTCATCAATGTAATGATTGACCTTAAGCCCTAATTCTTTAGCCGTGCTTGGCATGAATTGCCAAATCCCTACCGCTTTTTTCCTGCTATAAGCCCTTGATGAAAATTTGGACTCTGCCATGGCTAAAAATAAAAATTCTTGCGGCACGCTCGCTTCTATGAGCATGTTTTTAATGATGGGGATGAACTGGTAATTCACATCAAATCTTTTGACTAACTTTTTCCATTCCTCTTCTTTATTCATTTTCTTTAAAGCGTTTGGCATTTGGGATAAAAAGCCCGCATTAACCCCAAAGGCCTCTAGCGCTTTGGTGTCAATATTAGATTCAAAAGCCATTTTCGCATGGCCTAAAGAGGCCAATAAAAGGGTAACAAAAAAAACCAACCATTTTTGACTAAAACACTTCATTCTTTTTGGCATCGCATCCTAATAACTACAGCTATCCAGCTTTTAAAATAGCTTTGATTATAGCTAAACTTGAATAACGCTTTCTAACACAGCCTTATTTTAGGGGAAACTAAAGAGCGTTTGAGCGTTATGCGTGCTTAAAGAAGCGAGCTCTTCAGTCTCTATGTTGATGATTTCGGCAATTTTTTGAGCGATTAAAGGGATATAAGTAGGGCTATTCCTAGTACCTCTAAAAGGGTGTGGGGTCAAATAGGGCGAATCCGTTTCTAAAAGAAGCCTGTTTTTAGGGATTTTAGGGAGGATCTCTACCAGTCTTTTAGCGTTTTTAAAAGTGCTAACCCCTCCTATCCCATAGTAAAAACGATCGCTTAATTCCAAAAGCATGCCATCAGCGTTAAAGCAGTGCAACACCCCAAAAGCTTTAGGATAGCTTTTTAAAAGATTCAAACTATCAAAACTCGCCTCTCTGATGTGGATGATCAAGGGCTTGTTGTGTTGGATAGAAAATTCAATCTGTTTGGTAAAAACTTCTTTTTGTTTGCTTTTATAATTTTCTCTTTCATTCAATTCAGGCAAGCGGTAGTAATCCAGTCCGCATTCGCCTATCGCCACGCATTTTTGATGCCCAATAAACTTTTCAAACAGGCTTTCATCAAAGCTTTCCACATCATAAGGGTGAGCACCTATGGCAAAAAACACGCCTTCAAATTTTTCGCTAATCTCTATTGCTCTGTTCAAATCCTTCATGTCCGCGCCCGGAATCACGCATTGAGTAACGCCTTTTTCTAGGCTTTCTTTTAACACTTCTTCTAAATCGTTTTCATAATCCCTGTGATCCAAATGGCAATGCGTATCAATAAACATGCTTTTATCCTGTGGTTTTATTTAGTATGTTACAATACTTAAGAATTCTAACATAAGGAAAATAATCATTAACGATGTTCAGCGGTCTAATCCATCAAATAGCTAAAGTAAAAAGTTTCCACAACAATATTTTAAGCGTAGAGAGCGATCTCAATCCCAAGCTTGGCGACAGCATTGCGATTAATGGGGCGTGTTTGACCGCCATAGAAAGTTCAAAAACGCATTTTAGCGTGGAATTGAGCCAAAAAACCCAAAACAGCGTAGCGTTAGAAAATTACAAGGATTTAGTCCATATTGAGCCAGCCCTAAAAGCGAACGCTAGTTTAGACGGGCATTTTGTGCAAGGGCATATTGACGCTATCGGGGTCATTGAAAAAATCATTCACAACTCTAATCAAGTGGATTTTTTCATCAGCGCTTCTAAAGAAACGCTTTTGTTGTGCGTTGAGCAAGGCTCTATTGCGATTGATGGGGTGAGTTTGACTTTAAGCAAGGTAGAAGAAAAGGGGTTTTGGCTAACGATTATCCCTTACACTTTAGAGAATACCCTTTTTAAGACTTATAAACTCAAACGGCGCGTGAATATTGAAACGGACATGTTGGTTCGCAGCGTTGCGTCTATTTTGAAAAAAACAAAAGGGTTTGAAAAAAATTTCTCTTGGAATGACGCCGATGCTTTGACTTTAGGGTATTAGATGAATAAAACCATAAAAGCCGCCGCTCTGGCCTATAACATGGGGCAAGATCATGCCCCAAAGGTGATCGCAAGCGGGGTGGGTGAAGTGGCTAAAAGGATCATTCAAAAAGCTAGGGAATACGATATAGCGCTCTTTTCTAACCCCATGCTAGTGGATTCGCTTTTAAAGGTGGAATTAGATTGTGCGATACCTGAAGAATTGTATGAAAGCGTGGTGCAAGTGTTTTTATGGCTCAATAGCGTGGAAAATAACGCACAAATGTCCAAGTGATCGGGATGTAAAGTTAAAACGATGGTAGTGGAATTAAAAAACATTGAAAAGATTTATGAAAACGGATTCCATGCTCTAAAAGGCGTGAATTTGGAATTGAAAAAAGGCGACATTTTAGGCGTGATAGGCTATTCAGGGGCGGGGAAATCCACGCTCATTCGCCTAATCAATTGTTTAGAGCGCCCCAGTTCTGGCGAAGTTTTAGTCAATGGGGTCAATCTGTTAAACTTAAAGCCTAAAGAATTGCAAAAAGCGCGCCAGAAAATAGGCATGATTTTCCAGCATTTCAATTTATTGAGCGCTAAAGATGTGTTTGAAAATGTCGCTTTCGCTTTAGAAATCGCCCGATGGGAAAAAACTAAGATCCAATCCAGGGTGCATGAATTGTTGGAATTAGTGGGGTTAGAAGATAAAATGCATTTTTATCCTAAACAGCTAAGCGGTGGGCAAAAGCAACGAGTGGCGATCGCTAGGAGTTTAGCGAATTGCCCTGATTTGTTGCTTTGCGATGAAGCCACATCTGCTTTGGATTCTAAAACCACGCATTCTATTTTAACGCTTTTGAGCGGCATTCAAAAAAAGCTTGATTTGAGTATCGTTTTCATCACGCATGAAATTGAAGTGGTTAAAGAATTGTGCAATCAAATGTGCGTGATCAGTAGCGGCGAAATTGTGGAAAGAGGCTCAGTGGAAGAAATTTTTGCTAACCCTAAACATGCCGTTACTAAAGAATTGCTTGGCATCAAAAACGAGCATGGGGATCAAAAATCGCAAGACGTTTATCGCATTGTGTTTTTAGGGGAGCATTTAGACGAGCCGATCATTTCTAATTTGATCAGGCGTTTTAAAATAGACGTGAGCATCATTTCAGGCAATATTGAAGAGCTTACGACCAAAGATATAGGGTATTTAGTGGTGCGGTTTTTAGGCAATGTTGCAGAGATTCAAAGGGCTTTAGAGTATTTAAACGCTTTAGGCTTACAGGTTGAAAAATTAAAGGATTAAAATGATTTCTCAAATGCTCATTCAAGCCACGCTAGAAACGCTTTATATGGTGTTTGTGGCGAGCTTTTTAGCGGTTGTTTTTGGCTTGCCTTTGGGGGTTTTATTGTTAGTGAGTAAAAAAGGGCATTTGTTAAACAAACCCCTTTTGCATAAGATTTTAGACACTTCTATCAACATGACTCGCTCTTTCCCTTTTATCATTTTGATTATTTTGCTCCTGCCTTTATCGCGCTTTTTGATTGGCACGAGCATTGGCTCTAGCGCGAGCATTATCCCGCTAGCCATTTCAGCCATTCCTTTTGTCGCAAAGCTTTTTGAAAATTCTTTAATGGAAGTAGAGCATGGCAAGATTGAAACCACTTTAAGTTTGGGAGCGTCTCATTTGGAAGTCATTAAAATGATGCTTTTAGAGAGCCTGCCCTCTTTAGTGAACAATATCACCATCACCTTAATTTCTTTAATAGGCTATTCGGCTATGGCAGGAGCGTTAGGGGCTGGGGGCTTGGGGGATTTAGCCATTAGGATTGGCTATCAAAGTTATAGGGGCGATGTGCTTTTTTATGCGGTGGTTGTGATTATTGTTTTAGTGCAAATCATTCAAAGCGCGGGGGATTATGTGGTGAAACGCCTAAGAAAGCATAAGTATTAGGGATTTGGCTCTCATCAAATACGAATATTCAAAGCCAACTTTAATACTCTTTTTAAAGGGGATTTTTACGCTTTGTTTATGGCGAAACTCAATTCTCTAAGAACGCTTTAAAAGGTTATCATTCAAACTGAATTAGAGCTTTTTACGATGAATATTCCATTAAATTCTCATGCCACAATGGGCTTTATTTTGCACCATTGATAAATTTATCCATCTGTTTTTCTAAGTCTATGATTTGCGTTATCGCTCCTTCTAAAATTTCAAAATTTTTAGCGTTTTTTGGGGTAATGCATGCAAGCTTGTTGGAAGTTTTTTCTAACGATTGGATGCCTTTAAGCAAGGTTTTTAAAACTTCTACGCTTTTAAAATCCTTCTCAAAATAATCATCAAATTGCTGTTTTGTTTGAGACAAATTCTCTAAAAAAGCGCTTTGAAGGCGTATTTGGGTGCGATCATGACCGGTTTTAACACAGGTTTTATAGGTTTCATCGATCATAATAAAAGCGTCTTTGGCTTTCAAAAAAGCCTTTGAAAGCTCAACGATGATTTCATAATGTTCGCCTTGAGCTCTTAAAAACCCTAAAAAAAGCAAAATGAGTAATAACTTTTTTAACACTTTATCCCTTTACCATTGATAAGAAAAGCTCACCCCATAGCGGCTACTGCCCTTAAAATCGCTAGAGATTTCAGGATAGAGCATCCATTGTTTGGGTTTGTAGCGTGAAGTGAATAAATAAGCAAACCCCCATGCGATAAGGCTGCCGATTGTAACTTGCAAGATTGTGTGTTGTTCTGCCACCACTCTACTGGCATCAGTGAGGATTGCAAGAGCGATCACAGGAAGAGCCGGTTTCCACCCATAGCGGTAATACACAAACCCAGCCGCGCTAAACACCCCCCCAGCATGCCCGCTTGGCATGCCTCTCCAAGAATTACAGCACGGGCGTTTAGCAAATCCCACTCTAGCCCCATCTTTATGGGCGGTGCTAAAAGCTCCTTTAAGGCCATAAATCACTCCTTGAGTAACCAATGTGCCGACCGCTAATTCCCCTAAACCTCTATAATCGCGCATCGCCAAACTGACCGTGCCTACAAAAATAGGCAAAAACCTAAGCACATCGCCAATCTCTTCTAAAATGTATGCCCCCTCATTGATCGGCTCACTCCTTAAAGGATAGACCCATAAGAGTAGGCTCAAAAAAAGACCTTTGAGTTTTTTCATTAAAACGCTCGCTTTTCTAAAGCATAAACCTGCCTGTTCAAATAAGCATAGCCTATTAAATAGCATGCGATAAAGACTAGGCTAATGATAATGAGCGTATAAGCGTTTGAGCGAAACAAGACGCTTATTAAAATAAAAGGCAGGTTGCACAGAATAAGGATAAACGCGCATAAAGGGTTGGGGTAATTTAAAGAGCGTTGTTGCAAGAATTGGAATAAAAGGGTGTGCAAATGCAAATTATCCGGCATGGTGGCTTTCTGGCGTTTTATTTTGCGCCTAAGGATACTAAAAAGCACCTCTACAACCGGATAAAGCATTAAATTGAGCCCAAAAAACACGCTGATTTTTTGCTCTAAACTCAAATTTAAAAGGGAAATCCCGCACACCAAGCCCAAAAAATACGCCCCCCCATCGCCTAAAAAAATCTTTCCTAAAGGGAAATTTAACACCATAAACCCAAGCACCATGTAAGCCAATAAGCAAGACAAACTGCTAGGGTCTATGTAATGAATGACTAAAAGCGCAATCGCACAAATCCCTGACGCAAGCCCATTAAACCCATCAATAATATTGATAGCGTTGCTGATGCCCACTAGCATAAAAACAGCGAATAAAAAAGCGATAAAATAAGGCAAGCTAAAAAGGGGCGAAAAATCGCTCACCACTAAAGGCGTTGATGAAATGATGCAAACGACCCCTACAGCTTGTAAAATAAGGCGTATTTTGGGGCTGAGTGAAAGGTTAATGTCTTCTAAAAAACCGCTCAAAAACACTAGCGATAGCCCCAAAAAAACAAAAGGCCCTTTAAAAGGCATTTCAAAAGGTTCAAAATAACAAGCCAACGCAAAAGAAAGAAAGATCCCAAGCCCTCCGGCTCGTGGGGTTCTTGCATGATGAAAGCCCTGTATTTTATTAGCGTTATCCACAAAGAGCGTGGATTTTTTAGACCACAAAACAATCAAAGAGCAAACGAAGAGACTGGTTAGAAAATATAGCACCCACAACACTTTTTATTGGATTTAATTGGCATTTTGTTTTGGGTATTATAGCAAAAGATAGCGTGATGATAAAATCTTATAGGTATAAGAGGTGGGTTTTATGTTACAATTTCAAAAATCATTATTATAAAATAAAGGATAGTCATGCGTTTTGGATTGAATATTGATCACATTGTTACTTTAAGAGAGATAAGAAAAACTTATGAGCCTGAGATTTTAGAAGCCCTATTCATCGCTAAAAACACCCATAAAGTGGATTTAATCACCATCCATTTGAGAGAAGACAAACGGCACATTCAAAATGAAGATGTTTTGAGGCTGCTTGAAATAAGCCCTTTGCCTATCAATATTGAATGCTCTATTAATGCTGGAATCACTGATTTTTTATGCTCTTTGAAAAATAAGCCGAGTAAGGTTACAATCGTGCCTGAAAACAGGAATGAAGTTACGACAGAGGGGGGGTTGGATTGCTCATTAAAGGGTTTAGGAGAGGTTATTAGAGCGTATCACAATAAAGGCGTTGAAGTGTCTTTGTTTATTGATCCTTTAAAAGACGCCTTGCATTTTGCAAGGGAGCATCAAGTCAAGCAAGTGGAGTTCCACACTGGGGTATATGCGAATTTGCACAACGCTCTATATTCTAACGCTAACAACCAAATCCATGCCATTAGCACGCTCAAAGACAAAAGCCCTAAAGAACTGAAAGAAGAATTGCACAACGCCTTTTTGCAATTAAGAAAAATGAGTAAAGAAGCGTTTTTTATGGGTATCACGGCGTGCGCGGGGCATGGGTTGAATTATTCTAATGTGAAAGAATTGTTAAAAATCCCCTCTTTAAGAGAGCTTAATATCGGTCATAGCGTGATTTCAAAAGCGGTTTTAGTGGGCTTAGAAAAAGCGATTTTAGAAATGGCGCAACTCATCAAGCGATAAAATGGCTAAAAAGAAAATTGCGATCAGTTGTGGGGACATTCAAGGCGTAGGCTTAGAATTGATTTTAAAAAGCCACAAGGAAGTGAGCGCAATTTGTGAGCCGTTGTATCTCATTGATAGCGAACTTTTAGAGCGGGCCAATCAATTGCTTAATAACGCTTATGAAACTAAAACGCTTAACACGCTTGCTATCAATGCCCCCTTACCCTTATTAAATTCTGGCACGATAGGCAAAGTCAGCGCTCAAAGTGGGGCGTATAGTTTTGAGAGTTTTAAAAAGGCTTGCGAGTTAGCGGATGATAAAGAAGTGGATGGCATTTGCACTTTACCTATCAACAAACTCGCATGGCAACAAGCTCAAATCCCTTTTGTGGGGCATACCGATTTTTTAAAACAACGCTATAAAGATCACCAAATCATCATGATGCTTGGGTGTTTTAAGCTCTTTGTGGGGCTATTTAGCGACCATGTGCCTTTAGGGGCGGTTTCTCAACTCATTCAAGTGGGAGCGTTAGTCCGGTTTTTGTTAGCGTTTCAAAAAAGCACTCAAGCTAAAATCGTTCAAGTGTGTGGTTTTAACCCCCATGCGGGCGAAGAGGGTTTGTTCGGGAAAGAAGATGAAAAGATTTTAAAAGCCATTCAAAAGAGCAACCAAACGTTAGGCTTTGAATGCTTTTTAGGGCCTTTGCCCGCTGATAGCGCTTTTGCCCCCAATAAGCGCAAAATAACCCCCTTTTATGTGAGCATGAGCCATGATGTGGGGCTAGCCCCTTTAAAAGCGCTCTATTTTGATGAAAGCATTAATGTGAGTTTGAACGCCCCCATTTTGCGCGCTTCCACTGACCACGGCACAGCGTTTGACATCGCTTATCAAAACAAAGCGAACAACAAAAGCTATGTGAATGCGATCAAATATTTGGCTTAAAGATTTTAAAATCCAAGCCAACAAAGTATAATTCAAGCAAAAACACCACCCAAAGATAAAACATGATTTTAAGCATTGAAAGTTCTTGCGATGACAGCTCTTTAGCCCTTACAAGAATAAAGGACGCCAAGCTCATCGCTCATTTTAAAATCTCTCAAGAAAAGCACCACAGCTCTTATGGGGGCGTTGTGCCTGAGCTTGCATCGCGCTTGCATGCTGAGAATTTGCCGCTCTTATTAGAACGCATTAAAATAAGCTTGAATAAGGATTTTTCCAAAATTAAAGCCATCGCTATTACTAATCAGCCAGGTTTGAGCGTTACTTTGATAGAAGGTTTGATGATGGCAAAAGCCTTGAGTTTGTCTTTGAATTTGCCCTTGATTTTAGAAGATCATCTGAGAGGGCATGTGTATTCGCTCTTTATCAATGAAAAACAAACCTGCATGCCTTTAAGCGTGCTCTTAGTCTCTGGGGGGCATTCTTTAATTTTAGAGGCTAGAGATTATGAAGACATTAAAATCGTTGCCACGAGTTTAGACGATAGCTTTGGGGAGAGTTTTGATAAGGTTTCTAAAATGCTTGATTTAGGCTATCCAGGAGGCCCCATAGTGGAAAAATTAGCCCTTGATTATAGGCATCCAAATGAGCCTTTAATGTTCCCTGTCCCTTTAAAAAACAGCCCGAATCTGGCTTTTAGCTTTTCAGGTTTAAAAAATGCGGTGCGTTTGGAGGTTGAAAAAAACGCCCCCAATTTGAATGAAGCGATCAAACAAAAGATTGGCTATCATTTCCAAAGCGCGGCTATTGAGCATTTAATCCAGCAAACCAAACGCTATTTTAAAATCAAACGCCCTAAAATTTTTGGTATTGTGGGGGGGGCGAGCCAAAATCTAGCCTTAAGAAAGGCGTTTGAATATTTGTGCGATGAGTTTGATTGCGAGCTTGTTTTAGCCCCTTTAGAATTTTGCAGCGACAATGCCGCCATGATAGGGCGATCAAGCCTAGAGGCTTATCAAAAAAAGCGCTTTGTCCCTTTAGAAAAAGCCGATATTTCGCCAAGAACGCTGTTAAAGAGTTTTTGAGTGAATGGATACAAAAAGAAAGTGCATAATCAAACGCCCTAAAATTCATCAATAGCGTCAAGTATCGGTTATTTTGAGGCAAGAGCTTAAAAAAGAGGGTGTTAAAAAAGAGCGTTTTAGTCAAATTTAATCTTATTTTGGTTACAATTTTAGGTTATTAAGTTTTAGTTTAAAGGGAAAAAATGCTTCGTTCTCTCTATAGTGCCACTTCAGGGATGCTCGCCCAACAAACGCACATTGACACCACTTCAAACAATATCGCCAATGTCAATACCACTGGGTTTAAAAAATCTCGCGCGGATTTTAACGATTTGTTTTACCAAGCGATGCAATACGCCGGCACTAACACAAGCAACACGACTTTATCGCCAGATGGCATGGAAGTGGGCTTAGGCGTGCGCCCTAGCGCGATCACTAAAATGTTTTCGCAAGGCAGCCCTAAAGAAACGGAAAATAATTTAGATGTCGCCATTACGGGCAAAGGCTTTTTTCAAGTCCAATTGCCTGATGGCACCACCGCTTATACAAGAAGCGGGAATTTTAAGCTAGACGAGCAGGGCAATCTTGTAACAAGCGAGGGCTATCTTCTCATCCCTCAAATCACTTTACCTGAAGACACCACGCAAGTAAATATCGGTGTGGATGGCACGGTGAGCGTGACTCAAGGCTTGCAAACGACTTCTAATGTGATCGGGCAAATCACTTTGGCTAATTTTGTCAACCCGGCGGGGCTTCATTCTATGGGGGATAATTTGTTTTCCATCACCAACGCTAGCGGCGATGCGATTGTGGGCAACCCGGATTCTCAAGGCTTAGGCAAGTTAAGGCAAGGCTTTTTGGAGCTTAGCAATGTGAGATTGGTAGAAGAAATGACGGATCTAATCACCGCTCAAAGGGCCTATGAAGCCAATTCTAAAAGCATTCAAACCGCTGACGCCATGCTCCAAACCGTCAATTCTCTCAAACGCTAATTGGAGCGGTGTCGTTATTCTTTAATTCTTGTGGCTAGGGTTTTTAAGTTTTTCAACGCCGCTTTTTGGGTTATTGTTTGGTTGGTGTTTTCCTTTTATGAAAAAAACAGCCAAAACAGCTAGACCGATAAGAATGATAGAGATGATAGCCAGATACCACATTTTCTCAGTTTTATCCGCTTCTTGTTGCGCTTGTTCTGCTTTTAATTTTGTTTCTTGTTATGCTTTCAATTTTTTGCGTAAGGTGGCAACTAAAACGCATGCAGGCACGGTTACCCTATAAGCCGGCCCAGCAAGATTGACGCTCACTAACGCGCCTGTAATGACCCAACCAATAGTGCCAGCTAAAATGCCTAGAGTTTTTTTAAGCGCTACTTTACCCACCACAGACGATAAACCATGCCCTAGAGTTTGTCTTACCATTGCATCTGCAACAGATACAGCCAACGCATAAGAATGAGAGCCGCCCGCTTTAAACAGCGTTAAAACAGATGCGATTAGAGCTTGTTTGTTTTCGCTAATCATTTTATCAATATTTGTCATGCCCAATTCATCGCAAAGTTCTTTAATCTCTCTCCCGCTCATTTTTTCTAAACTATCTTTCAAAAGTTTAGAAAGCATGTTTTGCTCAATCAAAGAGGTTGGAGATTCTTCATGGTAATTAACCTTTAAATGATCGCACGCATCGCACAAAATCTCTTTGTATAAGACCCCTTCGTTTCTAAAAAATTAATAAAAGTATTGCCCCCATAACACTGCAGTTCTTCAGCGATTCTTCTGGGGTATTTGGCGTAATCTCTACCATACCTTTTGTATTCTGTTGAATTTGTCAATTCTTCATTCATTCTTAGTGTGCTATCTTCATCATAAACAAGCGCATCAAACAAATCTTTCAAATCATTAGAGCTTAATCGCTTTAAAAATGCCAAGTCGCTATCGTATCTGTATGCCATGCAATCCCTTTAATTTTATTTCTACCACTCACTCAAATCCCACCAAACCCCTTTTTTAGTGATTAGTGATTAGTGATTAGTGATTAGTGATTACAGCATCATTTTTTAAAATCATGTCTAACGCCCTAAAAGGCTTAAACACACCCGCTAACTGCGCATGAATATTGTGCTACAAATGCTAATGGGTTTTATTGATTTACAACCAAAGAATAATAATTAAAATATTTTGATATGCTTTATCATTTTGGATAAGATAAATCTGATTTGAAAGCAAGAAACCATATGATTTCTTTGGGTAGGGCTAACTTGCTAACTTAATGAAACGCTATTTTGATTTTTGGCACAAGAAACCCCCTCCTTTAACCCTCTAACCCTTACTTTTTATTGTTTTTATGTTCGTGGTTAGCGTTGCATTGATTAGCTTGGTTTTGGCTATTTTTTTTGACAACTTTCGTTGTTTTGATTTTTAGCATCACCTTTTTGGTTGTGGTTTTGATTGTTGCAACTGTTACTCATTTTGTCTCCCTTTAAATTAAAATGAAACCTAGATGCACTTTCGCATCTAGGTTTCCATTATATGCCTTTTTTAAAAAAAGCTTAAACGGATTCTATTTGCAATGACTTCTTATCTTCATTGGCTTGCTGTGTTTTTAGGCGTAAAGTGGCAACCAAAATGCATGCCGGTATGGTTACCCTATAAGCCGGCCCTGCAATATCAATCGCTGTCCATACGCCTGTAATGATCCAGCCAACAGGGCCTGTTAAAAAGCTCAGAGTTCTTGTAAGCACTTGATTGCCCGCAAGCGATAAACCACGCCCTAGAATGGTTTTTGCAACCGCATTCGCAACAATGACAGCTAATTGATAAGATTTAAAGCCTCCCATTTTAAACAGCGTTAAAGTCGCCGCACTTAAGGCTTGTCTGTTTAAATTGTCCGTGTTTTTTATGGACAATTCATCGCACATTTCTTTCACTTCTTCATCATCCATTTCTTCCAAACTTCTTTCTAAGATTTTAGAAAGCATGTTTTGTTCAATCAAAGTCGTTTCAGTTTTCTTGTTGTAATTGACCTTTAATTTATCGCACACATCGCATAGGATCTCTTTGTATAAGACCCCTTCGCCCTTAATGAAGCTCGCAAAACTATTGCTCCCATAGTATTGCAATTCTTCAGCGATCCTTTCTGCGTATTTAGCGTAATCATCGCCATGCCTTTTGTATTCTAGGGAGCTTGTGAGTTTTTCATTGTGTCTTTTTTCGCCGTCTTTACCAAAAACAAGCACCTCAAACAAATCCAATAAATCACTAGATTCCAATTGCTTTAAAAATTCCAAATCTCTATCGTATTTGTATGCCATATTATTCCTTTATATTGTTTTATCACTTATTAAAAACAAACGACTTTTCGCACTCCATCGCTATTTTTCTAAAGTGATTACTGATTTTAATATCATTTGTCTAAAACTATACTTAATATTCTAAAAAGGCTTAAACTCAAAAGCCCAACGCTCTTAAGATTGCTTTAAAGCATCAATTTTCTCAAACGCTAAAAATAAAACCCAGACATTTTATAGCGTCTAAGTTTATGTTGTGTTTTTTAAAAAAGGTTTAAAAAGAGTTAAAGAAGATTTTTAATTTCGTTTGCTTGCGCTTTTAGGCGTAAAGTGGCAACCAAAATGCATGCCGGTATGGTTACCCTATAAGCCGGCCCTGCAATATCAATCGCTGTCCATACGCCTGTAATGATCCAGCCAACAGGGCCTGTTAAAAAGCTCAGAGTTCTTGTAAGCACTTGATTGCCCGCAAGCGATAAACCACGCCCTAGAATGGTTTTTGCAACCGCATTCGCAACAATGACAGCTAATTGATAAGATTTAAAGCCTCCCATTTTAAACAGCGTTAAAGTCGCCGCACTTAAGGCTTGTCTGTTTAAATTGTCCGTGTTTTTTATGGACAATTCATCGCACATTTCTTTCACTTCTTCATCATCCATTTCTTCCAAACTTCTTTCTAAGATTTTAGAAAGCATGTTTTCTTCAATCAAAGTTGTGTCAGATTTTTTGTTGTAATTGACTTTTAATTTATTGCACACTTCACACAAAATTTCTCTGTATAAAACCCCTGTACCTCTCAACGCGCTCGCAAAGCTATTAGCCCCATAACGCTGTAACTCTTCAGCGATTCTTTCTGCATATTTAGCGTAATCATTGCCATGTCTTTTATATTCTTCTGAAAGCGTTAATCCTTCAGTAAATCTTTTTTCGCCATCTTCATCATAGACAAGCGCATCAAACAAATCTTTCAAATCATTAGAGCTTAATCGCTTTAAAAATTCCAAGTCGCTATCGTATCTGTATGCCATGCAATCCCTTTAATTTTATTCCTACCACCGCTCAAATCCCACCAACCCCCTCTTTTAGTGATTAGTGATTAGTGATTACAGCATCATTTTTTAAATTTAGG